>DQUE01000169.1 GCA_015662405.1 Sulfurimonas autotrophica
ACTAGTATCGCCAAGTAAAGTTCGCCTTGAATCTAAACCCTTTAAATGCTGTTATCTATGAAGTTATTTATGGTCTCTTACTTAACACTTTTTAAGTGTTACCATTTTTTAGTTTTTGTTGGATTTTACTGATTTGCTATAAATATTTGATTAAAATTTGCCTTTTGTAAAGCTGCAATAAGAGATACGCAAAAGTGATTAGATGTTACTTTGCGTATCGCAATAATCTTTCCTCTCTTACATTCTGCGGTTAGAATTGAAAAAAGATTGTAACATTTCATCTCTTTAAATCTAAAATCACACTTCAGATTTAAATTTCGGAGTTTTTTGTTTAAACATGTAAGCTAAAATTTAGTAAGGGTTCGATAAAATCTCACCTCCATTACAAAATGGCCTGTTAGCTCAGTCGGTAGAGCAAGTGACTGAAAATCACTGTGTCCTTGGTTCGATTCCGAGACAGGCCACCACTCTTTTTTTAATTTTTTACAAATCATATTCTCTTTAATCCCTATTATAGAACTTTTTGATAAAATACATTCAATTTAATTTACCTAGGATATTTTCATATGAAATCAAAACACTTTTTTGTCTTTGTACTCTTTTTTATCATTCTCTTTACTTCTTGTTCAAAAGAGCTGGATGAATACAATAAACCCGCAGTTTACTGGTATGAGAAGATTGTAGAGTCTATATCAGATGGTCGTATTGATGAGGCAGATGATTACTACTCCTCTTTACAGGGTGAACATATAGGTTCACCGCTTTTACCTGAGGCTACTATGATTTTAGCGATTGCACATATGCATAATGAAGAGTATCTTTTAACAGAGCATTTTTTAAATGAGTATGTGAGAAGATATGCAAATGCTAATGAAAAGGAGTTTGCTGAATTTTTAAAGATAAAGGCGAAGTATAAAGCACTGCCAAATCCAAAGCGTAATCAAGGACTGATCCTTGAGGCAATAAAAGATGCTAAAACTTTTCAGCAAAATTATCCAAACTCTATGTACTCTGCTTTGGTGGATACAATGCTGACAAATCTCTATCTAGCAGATGCATCTTTAAATGAAGCTATCGCAGATTTATATAGAAGACTTGGCAAACCAAAGGCGGCTCTCTATTATAAAACCATTAGACCAAAGCCATGGATAAATTGGGCGGAGATAGAGCCTGCAGATACACCATGGTATAGAGAGATATTTGAAGGGGATGGTACAGCAAGCTGGTATGCCTTTATGGTACCAGATACACAGAGTGTTGTCTCTCGCAATAGAGTACAATCAGATGAAAATACAACAAAATAAAAAATAAGGATACTATTTTATGAAATTAAGCAATTATGGAGCGTTTCCTGCTGATATTCCAGTTATAGCAGAAGATGAACTTTTTTTATACCCTTTTATGATTTCACCACTATTTTTAAGTGATGAGAAAAATATAAAAGCGGCTACAAAAGCGATGGAGGATAGCTCTTTAGTTATAGTTTGCCCAACAAAACCAGCACATGAAGGAGAAAGAGATTATGACTCACTCTATGATGCTGGTGTTGTTGGCTCGATTATGCGTAAAGTCTCCCTACCTGATGGACGCGTGAAAGTACTTTTTCAAGGACTCGCGCGAGCAAAATCTTTGTATAAAGTTTCTGAGGATCCACTTGTTGCACATGTAGATCTTATTGAGTCAACGGAAGTAGATTCTTTAAAAATTGATGCGATACTAGAGGTTGTTCGTGAAAAGGTAAGGGCCCTAGCTGCTGTAAGTAATTACTTTCCGCCTGATCTACTGCGAACGATAGAAGAAAACCATGACCACAACCGTATCATTGATCTTATATGCTCTACTATCAAGCTCAAAAAAGAGCAGGCATATAAACTTTTTATAGAAACTGATACAGAAAAAAGGTTTTTAGATCTTATTGATCTGCTTATAGATGAAATTGAAGCAAATAAACTACAAAAAGAGATTCGCTCGAAAGTACATACCCATATAGAAAAAGTAAATAAAGAGTACTTTTTAAAAGAGCAGTTAAAGCAGATTCAAAAAGAGCTAGGAGTAGATACATCTCGCGAAGAGGAGATAGAAGAGTATAGAAAAAAATTAGAAGCAAAAAAAGAGAATATGGGAGAAGATGCTTATAAAGAGATAAGCAAACAGTTAGAGCGTTTTTCTCGTATGCATCCAGACTCATCGGATGCGTCTATGACGCAAACATATCTAGACTGGGCATTAGATCTTCCTTTTGGTGCTATGGCTAAAAAATCATTGCGAATTGAAGATGTTGAGGAGCAACTCAACAAAGATCATTTCTCTTTGGAAAAACCAAAAGAGAGAATTGTAGAGTATTTTGCAGTAAAAGAGTTGCTTGAGTTGCGAGGAATTTCAGCGAAGAAGAGCGCTGGCGCGATTTTATGTTTTTGGGGGCCTCCAGGTGTTGGAAAAACATCACTTGCTAACTCCATTGCAAAAGCACTCAAACGTCCGCTTGTGCGAATAGCACTAGGTGGGCTTGAGGATGTAAATGAGCTTCGTGGGCATCGTCGTACTTATGTCGGGGCAATGCCAGGGCGTATAGTACAAGGGATCATTGATGCGAAAAAGATGAATCCTGTTATAGTACTTGATGAAATTGACAAAATAACGCGTTCACAAAGAGGTGATCCAACTGCCGCACTTTTGGAGATTTTAGATCCTGAACAAAATAGTGAATTTCGTGATTATTATTTAAACTTTGATTTGGATTTGAGTAATGTTATTTTTATTGCTACTGCAAATGATATCGGGCGTATTCCTGCTCCTTTGCGTGATAGAATGGAACTTATCGCAGTAAGCTCTTACACGCCACAAGAGAAGTTTGAAATAGCTCGTCGTTATCTATTGCCACAGGAGATTAAAAAACACGGGTTGAAAAAATCGGAACTGACTATTTCTAAATCGGCTCTTAAAGAGTTAATACACAGTTATACACGCGAAGCGGGAGTAAGAAATCTACGCCGTCGTCTGGCTGAAATGGCGAGAAAAGCAGCTATGGAACTTCTCAAACGCAGCGAGATCTCTAAGGTCTCTGTGACACTCAAAAATCTAAAACAGTTTTTTGATAAAAGTGTTTTTGAAATTGAAAAAACAGACAAGGTTCCTGTTATCGGTGTTGTAAATGGGCTTGCATGGACAGCAGTAGGTGGTGATGTTTTAAGAATAGAGAGTATTCGTATAAAAGGAAAGGGGAATTTACAACTTACTGGAAGTCTTGGTGATGTAATGAAAGAGTCAGCTAGAATTGCTATGAGTGTTGTAAAAACGCTTATAGATAAACGAAAACTAAGAATTTCACAAGAGAATATTCCTTTGACTTATAAAGAGAAAGAAGAAAATATTGCAGTAGATCCGAGTGAAGTATATAAACGCTACGACTTGCACGTACATGTACCAGATGGAGCAACTCCAAAAGATGGTCCAAGTGCGGGTATAGCTATGGTGACTGTTATAGCATCCATTCTTGGTTCATATAAAGTGCGTTCAGATATTGCTATGACAGGTGAAGTCTCTCTAAGAGGTGATGTGTTACCAATAGGAGGACTTAAAGAGAAACTCATAGCGGCATATAAAGCGGATATGGCAAAAGCTTTAATACCTGCAAAGAACTATGAGAGAGATTTAGAAGATATTCCAAAAGAGGTAAGAGAAGCACTTGAAATCGTTCCAGTGAAGCGGGTGGAAGAGGTGCTAAAACAAGTTCTTATATAAATATTTCCATTTTTTCGATGAGCCTATCGTTATAGATAGGTTTCATTACAATACTAATATATCAACAATGCGATCTACTAGAAAATGATTGAGCAGCGTAATAATTTCATTACGCACAAGTGGTTTTGTAGTATGTTCATCAAGTCTAGTAGCCAAGAATTTTTCAGGATCGCCTTATACATGTGGCTGATTATAAACTTCTTATTTATAAAAACTCTTGATCGTTTCTGCATCTTTTGTGTTTAATAGTGAGCTGATGTCCTCAAATGGTGCATCTTTTATCGCCTCAAATGTCCCATAGTGGTTTAGCAGCTTTTGTATTTTTGCTTGTGAGATGCCATGTAAACACAATAGTTTGCTCTCTTGATCTAGTTTTAGTTTTGTTTTTTTGTGAAATGCTATCGCTGCGCGATGTGCTTCATCTCGCAAGTTTTGCACCCATTGTAGCCGTTTGTCGCTTGGTTGCAGTCGAAAAATAGTATCTTTTGTATAGAGAATATCTCGTGCCTTTCCTTTTGCACGATGCGCTTTTGCATCTACCTTCTCTTTTGCTATCGCAATGACATCAAGATTTATGCCACAAGAGTGCACAATATCAAGTGCAAGTTTGAGTAGCGTTGCGCCACCATCGATTATCCATAGGTCAGGTGGAGCATTTTTAGCAAAGCTGTTTGCTCGTCTTGTTAATGTTTCACGCATCTGCGCATACTCATCTTTTGCATCAAGATGATAGGTTCTATAAGCACTTTTTTCAAACTTTGCATCTTCATAGACCACCATAGCACCAACTGTGGCAACACCAGACATGTGTGAGTTGTCAAAAACCTCAACCCTGCTTGGAAGCTTTTGCAATTTACACAGTATTTGTATCTCTTGAAGTATTTTTGTATCAAGGGTCTCTCTATCTTTTTTGAGCAGTTCATTGGCATTGAGTTTTGCTAGAGCAAGTAGATCTTTTTTCTTACCTCTTTGGGGGATAATAATTTGTGCTTTTTTTCCAAAAACTTTTGTAAGGTGACTCTCAATGAGCTCTCTGTCTGTAAAGTCATTCGCTATAAGAATCGGTGCAACTATAGGAGGTTTTTGATCTCTATAAAACCCAAGTAGTGCTCGAGAGTAGAGTTCATTGCCATCAAAGCCCTCATTGAGGTGGATATATTCATGAGAGGAGGAGATAATCTTTCCATGTCGCATAAAGATTTTGACAACAACAGCTCTTTTTTGCACATGCTCAATAGCGAAAATATCATAGTTCTCATGTGTGGCAAAGTCGATATCACTTTTAATGTGGGAGCGCTCAATCCTCTCTATGGTATCACGAAGCTTGGCCGCCTCTTCAAAACGCAACTCTTCAGCATACAACTCCATTTTTTCTTGCAGTTTTTTTAGCAGCATCTTTTTGTTTTTTATCAGTTTTGTTGCTAGAGCCACCTCTTTTGCATAGCGCTCTTTTGTAATTGGGAGTTCACAAGGCCCTAAGCATTTGCCTATTTGGTAGTAGAGGCAGAGCTTTTTTGATTGAAGACACCCCTTTTTCTGCACAAGTTTGCAGATGTCATATATTGCATCAAGTATATCTCTTGCTCCAACAGAATAGGGACCATAATAGGTTATATCTTTGGAGTTGATTATTTTTCTTGTGATTGCAAAACGGGGAAAATCTTGTGCGTTGTCGATATAGATATAGGGGTAGGTCTTATCATCACGCAGTAAAATATTATACTTTGGATTGAGCTGTTTAATGAGTGAATTCTCTAGTATCAAGGCGTCATGTTCAGAGTTTACGACTATATACTCCATTGAGGCAGTTTGATGAATCATCTTCGCTATACGCAAAGAGAGTTGCGGGTTTGCAGTAAGTTTTGGCGTAAACTGCCAGTAGCTCTTGACTCTATTTGCAAGGTTTTTGGCCTTTCCTACGTAAAGGAGATGCCCATCTTTGTCAAAATATTGATAGACTCCTGGTTTATTGGGAAGTTGTTGAATTTTTTCTTTCAGTCTCATTTTTCTCTTTTATAATGGTTTGAATAGAGCGTATAAGTGCATAAAGTTTTTCATCTTGAACAGGAATATTGAAATTTCCTGTTGCTCTCTCTTTATAAGATGCAATTTCTTTTGGTGTTTGCAGCACTGTTTTGTTTGCATAAAAAGTAGGTTTATGCGTAACAAAAGCTTTTATATCTGTTATGGTTTCGTTTTCACACTCTGTAGGAGTATGAAACTTTAAAGCACTTTTAATGCTTTGTATATTATTATCAAACTCTTGTTTGGCACCGGGATGATTTAAAACAAAGAAAAGAGTTTTGTTTTTTATGTATGCAAATTTAATCATTTTTTGCAAAGGGATGCTAAATGCTGATCGTATTTTATTAATACATTTATATTGCGATAGTTTAGAGAATTGAGGTCTATTTTGAAGAGAATTAAGAATATCACTACTGCTTTTCATGTGCTAATTATAGCAAGCTTTTTATTAAGTGTGGGTGGATGTGGCTATAAAGCACCACCATATTATGAGCAGAGTACACCAAAAGAGGGTAAAAATGTGAAATTTATTATGCAAAAGAGAAATTTTACAGATAATAATAGAAGTTGTGCACAAGAATGATAAAGTATGATGTAGTAATTATTGGAGCAGGTGTTGCAGGCTTGTATGCAAGTATGAATCTACCTGCGGATAAAAAAGTGCTTATAATAAATAAGCGGGAAACATTTAAGTGTAATACATTCTATGCACAAGGAGGCGTGGCTCTTGCTCGTGATGAGCAAGATATTCCTTTGCATATCAAGGATACACTTGCTGCGGGTGATGGTTTATGCGATCCACAGGCTGTTGATGTTTTGAGTCAAAATTCCCGTAAAGCGATTGATGATTTAATACTGCATGGTTTTCAATTTGACACAAATGAAGAAGGGGAACTCCTTTATACAAAAGAAGCAGCACACTCATGTGAGAGAATTTTGCATGCAGGGGGGGATGCCACAGGACGTTATTTGCATCACTTTTTGCTTGAACATAATCCTCATGCGATGCTCAGTGATGCGAGAGTAGTTGATCTGCTTATAGATGATGGAGAGTGTTTTGGTGTGACAGTGCTTGATCATAGAGAGCGCAAGAATATCTATGCAAAAAATGTCATTATCGCAAGTGGTGGAGTGGGATCACTCTATGAGTATCATACAAATGCACCATGTATAAGTGCTGACATGCATGGGCTTTGTATTATGAAAGGTATAGCGCTTGATAGAATGGAGATGCTACAGTTTCATCCTACTGTTTTTGTCAATTCAAATAATGCACAAAAAATGCTTTTAACAGAAGCATTACGTGGTGAAGGTGCTACCATTGAAGATGAAGCGGGAAGGCGATTTTTATTTGATTATGATGAAAGAGGGGAACTCGCTTCACGTGATATTGTAAGTAAAGCGATATACAAGTATAAAAAAAAGACGGGTATGCATGTCTATTTGAATTGTGAAAATTTTGATGAAGCCTATTTTGAACATAGGTTTCCTAATATATGTAAAAATTTAAGAGCATTGGGCTTTAGAGTTCCTGCACAAAGAGTCCCAATATCTCCAGCTTTTCATTATGCTATAGGTGGAATTCGCACCGACTTACATGCAAGAGTTTTAAATGTAAAAAATCTTTATGCAGTTGGCGAAGTTGCTTCTACAAGAGTCCATGGAGCAAACAGACTCGCTTCTAACTCGCTGCTTGAAGGTTTGGTTTTTGCAAAAAGAGCAGTAGATGATATTATAAAAAACAGTGATGAGGAGAAGATTTTTAAGGAGTTTACACTCAAAGATGAGGTAATGAGTCTCAAAGAGGATAAAGCTAAAAAAAATCAACTTCGAAGAGTAATGTGGGAAAATGTTTCAATTATTCGTACAAAAAGTGGATTAAATGATGCTTTATCAACAATTAATGCGATTTTAAATGAAAATATTGGTAAACTGTTAGAATTCCGTTTACTAACGGCAAAAGAGATAGTAGTATCTGCATTAAACAGAAGTGAATCAATAGGGGTTCACACAATACAAGAGGAGAATTAATGGAACATGAAGCAATAAACCTTGCGACAACTTGGGTAGGATGGCTTAGCTTAGCTGTTTTTGTTATAGCGTATTATTTTATCGCTACAGAAGAAAAATACGAGATAAACAAAGCAAAACCTGCACTCTTTGCAGGTACATTTATGTTTATGCTTATTGGTATTTATTATGCTATTAATGGTTTGAATCCTGATGGTTTGCATGATGAGCTTGAAAAACTTATTTTAGAAATAGCTGAAATTTTCTTTTTCTTGCTTGTGGCAATGACTTTTATTGAAACACTTTTAGAACGTGGTGTTTTTGATCTATTAAAGTATAAACTCGTCTCAAAAGGCTATAGCTATAAAAAGCTCTTTTGGTTAACTGGTCTGCTTGCATTTTTTATCTCTCCTGTAGCAGATAACTTAACAACTGCTTTAATTCTCTCAACAGTACTTTTTACAATTGATAAAAAAAATATTGCTTTTTTAGTGCCAGGTGCAATAAATATTGTTGTAGCAGCCAATGCAGGTGGTGCTTGGTCTCCTTTTGGTGATATTACAACACTTATGGCATGGACTGCGCAAAAGGGTGAATTTGTGGACTTTTTGTCTCTTTTTCCTGCTTCTATTATTGGTTGGGTTGTTACGGCATTGTTACTCTCTTTGTCTGTTCCAGCAGGAAAACCACCATTTGACGCAGCAACAGAAAAAAAACCTGTTATTCTTGATGGTGGAATGACAGTTGTATATTTGGGAGTTTTAACGATTGCTATTGCTGTTTTAGGGCATACATTTTTTCATTTTCCGGCAATGTGGGGTATGATGTTTGGTTTGGCAATTTTAAAACTCTATGCGTTTCAGCTTGAACAATCAGGAAAAAGTAGTTTTAATGTCTATGTAAATATGGAAAAAGTAGAGAATGATACACTGCTTTTCTTCTTTGGTATTCTCTCTGCTGTAGGAGCGTTGCACTTTTTGGGATTTTTAGAGTATATCCACCATCTGTATGACTTAATGGGGTCAACAACAGCAAATATAGGTGTTGGTTTCCTCTCTGCAATTGTAGATAATGTACCTGTTATGAGTGCGATTTTAAAATCCTCTCCAGCTATGGGGCTTGATCAATGGCTACTTGTTACCATGACTGCTGGTATTGGAGGTAGTTTAATCTCATTTGGTTCTGCTGCAGGTGTAGGTGTTATGGGTAAACTTCGTGGTATTTACACTTTTGGTTCTCATATGAAGCATGCATGGACAATTTTAGTAGGCTATATAGTTTCTATCCTTATCTGGTATGTGCAATTTGAAGTTATGGGACTCTATTAATCTTTTTTTCATATATTTCGAGTGAATACTCGGGATATATATTTTTCATCTAGCAAATCAAACATTAATCTTATTTATTGTATTCTTTCATAATTATTCATAAAAGTAAAAGGCATTGCAAATGACAAATGTTAGCATTATAGTTCTAGACTTTGGCTCTCAATATACACAACTTATAGCACGTCGTCTCCGTGAAGATAAAATATACTGTGAAATTCTCCCTTTTCATGCAAAAGCAGAAGATATAGCAGCAAAAAACCCTAAGGGTCTTATACTGAGTGGGGGACCCTCTTCTGTCTATAATGAAGATGCGTATGAAGTAGATCAGGCTATTTACAATATGGGAATTCCTATACTAGGAATTTGTTATGGAATGCAAAGAATTGCAGTAGATTTTGGTGGTTCGGTTATACGTTCTGATCATCATGAGTATGGAAAAGCAGAACTCGATATTGTTGGCTATCCTGATAATGTTTCACCTCTTTTTCAAGATTGTGACAATCATAGAGTTGTTTGGATGAGTCACTCAGACAGAGTTGAGAGACTTCCAGAAGGCTTTAGCGTAATTGCAACATCAGATAACTCTCCTTATGCGGCTATTGCTAATGATGAAAAACGTGTTTATGCACTCCAGTTCCACCCAGAAGTACAGCACTCTGAAGAGGGCTACTTAATGCTTCGTAATTTTGCAAAAAATATTTGTGGTGTTACAGAAAAATGGAAAATGGAGCACTTTTTAAAACAACAAATTGCAGCGATTCGTGAGCGTGTTGGTGATGCTAAGGTGCTTTGTGGATTAAGCGGAGGTGTTGACAGTTCTGTTGTTGCGGCAATGCTTTATGAAGCAATTGGTGAGCAACTTGTCCCTGTATTTGTTGATAACGGACTGTTACGCAAAGGTGAGCGTGAACAGGTTGAGGAGGTATTTAAAGTACATCTCAAAGCAC
>DQUE01000008.1 GCA_015662405.1 Sulfurimonas autotrophica
ATACGAAAAAACTTTGACAACCTCATAAAAGCTTATGGGCAGCTCTCTCAAATTATAAAAGATACTTATCAGCTTGTTATTGTTAGCAAAGTAGATGAAGGAAACAGAATTAATCTTTTTAATGTAGCAAAACATGCTGGACTCTCTAAAGATGATCTTATTCTTACGGGCTATGTAAGTGATGAAGAGCTAATCGCTTTTTATAGTGCATGTGATCTCTTTGTCTTTGTATCTACCCATGAAGGCTTTGGTCTTCCAGTACTTGAAGCAATGAACTGCGGAGCTGTTGTCATAGGATCAAATACTACAAGCATACCAGAAGTAATAGGTCACAAAGAGGCACTTTTTGACCCATTCTCAATACAATCAATAAGAGATAAAATTGAAGAGGTTTTAACAAACTCAGAGCTTTATAATAGACTGAAGCTACACAATCAAAAACAGATACAAAAGTTTTCTTGGGAAAGTAGTGCAAAAAGAGTAATCGAGGCGATACAGAATACTAAGTCAAATAATACTTCTAAGATTTTTACTACTGATGATATTATTTCAAAAATTGCAACTTATATTCCAGAAAAATATAGTGAAAACGAGTTGTGCAACATAGCTAAAGCCATTCATGCTAACCAAGAGCATAGTAAAATGAGACAACTTTTTTTAGATGTTTCAGAATTTTCTCAAAGAGATGCGGCTACTGGTGTCCAGAGAGTTGTTAAAGCATATCTCAAAAAGCTTTTAGTAAATCCTCCTAAAGGTTATGAAGTAGTACCTGTTTATGCTACAACACAAAAGAGTTATAAATATGCAAATAAATTTACTGCTAATTTCTTAGCTAAAAAAGAGACAGATGTAGTTGATTTACCTATAAAGTGGCAAAAAGGGGATATATTTTTTGGCTTAGATATGCAACACCATGTGCAACTTGCAAATATAGATTTTTATCATCAACTTAAAAATGATGGTGTAATAGTTAAGTTTTTAATTTATGATTTATTGCCTATTGAATTAAAAAAATTCTTTAAAAATTCGGATCATAGTGAATTACATACTGAATTAATGAGATTGTTTGCATCTTTAGATGGTGTGATTTGCATATCTAAAGCAACTTCTGTGGCTTATGAACATTGGATGAAAAGTGCTAATATTATTTCGTTGTCACATTTTCAAAATAATTTTGTTCACATGGGAGTGGATAAAAAACAATTTTGTTCACATTTAGAAGATTTATCACAAGAATATAGGTTAATTCTGAAAAAAATAGAATCAAAAATTACTTTTTTATCTGTATCAACGATAGAGCCAAGAAAAAAACAAGATCAAATTTTAGCAGCTATAGAGATTTTATGGCAACAAGGTTACGATGTAAATCTTGTTTTTGTAGGAAAACAGGGATGGAAAACTGAAGCACTGATTACAAAAATTTTAAAGCATAAAGAGCTTAACCATCGTCTCTTTTGGCTTAATGGCATAGACGACAATTTTTTAGATAAAGTCTATCAAAATGCAACTGCTCTTGTAGCTGCAAGTATAAATGAAGGCTTTGGATTACCTTTAATTGAAGCAGCACAACATAAGCTCTCTATTATTGCTAGGGATATCCCTGTATTTAAAGAGGTTGCGGGGGAGTATGCTTACTACTTTCAAGCTAAACAAGCAAAAGAGCTTGCAGCATCTCTAATGAGTTGGATAGAACTCTACAAACAGAACAATCATCCAAAATCTGACAATATGCCATACTTGAGTTGGGAGCAGAGCACACAACAGCTAAAAGAAACACTTCTCAATACTAAAACTCCTACTAAGAGACTTTTTTTAGATATTTCTGAATTAGTAACGAGAGATGCCAAGAGTGGGATACAAAGAGTTGTAAGAAGCATTCTGATAGAACTCTTTAAAAATTTACCTAAAGATTTTATCATAGAGCCAGTTTATGCTACTACCCAGGATGGCTACAGATATGCTAAAAATTTTACGTATAAATTTTTAGGTCATAAGATTAATCATGTAGAAGAAAAATATATTGAATATAAAAAAGGAGATTGTTTTTTTATACTCGATATGCAACCTCAAGTGCAAATTATCCATCAAGCTTTTTATAAACAATTGAAATATAGCGGTATCAATGTAATGTTTATGCTTTATGACTTGTTGCCTATAACAATGTCTCGTTATTTTCCTATAGGTAATGAGTTGGGTTTTGTAGAGTGGCTAAAAGCACTAACTCTTAATACAAATGGTTCAGTTTGCATATCTCAAGCTACAGCAGATGAATATAAGATATGGTGCAGGCAAAATACAAGTGAAAATCTAGATAATTTTAAAATTACTGTTGCACATCTTGGTGCTGATATTGAAAGTTCCAAGCCATCAGAAGGCTTACTGAAAAATGCCCAAACCACTTTAAAGGTCATACAAGATAAAATCTCTTTTATAACAGTAGGCACTATAGAGCCAAGAAAAGGACACAGGCAAATACTTAAGGCATTTGAAATACTTTGGGAAAATGGTATTGATATAAATTTAGTTATAGTTGGAAAACAGGGCTGGCTTATGGAAGATTTTGTGGAGATGTTAAGAACACATCCAGAACTAGAGAAGCAACTTTTTTGGCTTGAAGGTATAAGTGATGAGTACTTGCAAAAAGTATATGAAAGTTCAGACTGCTTAATAGCAGCAAGTGAGGGAGAAGGTTTTGGTTTACCACTAATAGAAGCCGCTCAATATAAAAAGCCTATCATCGCAAGAGATATTCCCGTCTTTAGAGAAGTCGCTGGAGAGTTTGCTTATTATTTTAAAAATGATAATAATGCTGAAATTTTGGAAGATGCCGTAATAAATTGGTTAAAGTTATACAAAAACGATGAACATCCTAAATCAGACAACATGCCTTGGCTTACTTGGGAAGAGAGTACGAAACAATTAGTAGATCTTCTAGAAATTTAAATTTATACAAGGAAATACAATGAAAAAAGCAATCATTACAGGAATTACAGGACAAGATGCAGCATATCTAGCTGAATTACTTTTAGACAAAGGGTATGAAGTTTATGGAACCTACAGAAGAACATCTTCTGTAAACTTTTGGAGGATCGAAGAGTTGGGTATAGAAAGACATGAAAATCTCCACCTAATAGAGTATGATCTTACAGATCAGGCGAACTCTGTACGCATGGTAAAAAATATACAGCCTGATGAGATTTACAACCTTGCAGCACAAAGTTTTGTAGGTGTTTCTTTTGAACAGCCACTTGCAACAGCTCACATTACAGGACTTGGCTGTGTGCATCTTCTTGAAGCTATCCGTATAGTAAACCCTAAAATTAAGTTTTATCAGGCAAGTACTTCTGAAATGTTTGGAGATGTACAAGAGATACCACAAACTGAAAAGACACCTTTTTGGCCAAGAAGTCCTTATGGAGCAGCCAAGATGTATGCGCATTGGATGGTAGTGAACTACAGAGAATCTTATGACATGTTCGCTTCTTCAGGAATCTTATTTAACCATGAGTCACCTTTAAGAGGAAGAGAGTTTGTAACTAGAAAGATTACAGATAGCGTTGCAAAGATAAAACTTGGTAAGTTAGAGTGTATAGAACTTGGAAATATGGATGCTAAACGCGACTGGGGATATGCGAAGGATTATATAGAAGGTATGTACTTAATGCTACAAGCTGATAAACCAGATACTTATGTTCTTGCTACCAATAGGACAGAAACGGTTCGCGACTTTGTAACGATGGCGTTTAAAGCCATAGATGTTGAGTTAGAGTGGAAAGGTTCTGAAGAAAATGAAACTGCAACCGATAAAGCTACAGGTAAAGTAGTGGTAAAAGTAAATCCTAAATTTTATAGACCTGCAGAAGTAGACCTTCTCATAGGAAACCCTGAAAAAGCCAAAAAAGAGTTAGGTTGGGAACCAAAATGTACTTTAGAAGAGTTATGTGACATGATGGTAAAAGCTGACTTGAGAAGAAATGAAGCTGGATTCTCTTTTTAGCAGATGAAAAAAGTTCTTATTACAGGTATAAATGGTTTTACTGGAGTACACTTAGAAAAGTACTTGTTCAAACAGGGGTTTGATGTTTTTGGGACGGCTATAGATATACCAAAACAGGATAAACATTTTCAATGTAATATTACCAAAAAAGATCAGGTTGATAGAGTTATTTCTACAGTTAGACCTGATTATGTCATACATATAGCTGCCATCTCTTTTGTGGGTGAAAGCAATACTTCTTTGATTTATGATGTCAATGTCATGGGAACTGAAAATATTTTACAATCATTGGTTGTTCATGAT
>DQUE01000129.1 GCA_015662405.1 Sulfurimonas autotrophica
AGGAAAGCTTAAAAATACTTCTAGTTTCTCTTTTATGTACAAAGTTTTCTTTTCATTTTCTTCTAAAATATTTTGCGTCTCAAAAATGTTTAAAGTGGCTAATGCTGCTGCACACGCTAATGGGTTACCCGTATAAGAATGAGAATGTAAGAAAGCCTTATGTTCATTATAGTCACAATAAAAAGCTTGGTAAACATCATTTGTTGTCATTACCACAGACAAAGGAAGATATCCTCCTGTTAACCCTTTTGAAAGTGTCATAAAGTCTGGTGAAATATCTGCATATTCGCATGCAAACATTTTACCAGTACGCCCAAAACCCGTCATTATTTCATCAGCAATAAAGTGTACATCATATTTCTTTGTCAATACTCTTGCTCCAACAAGGTAAGAAGGATGATACATATGCATCCCCCCTGCACCTTGTACCAGAGGCTCAACGATTAAAGCTGCTATCTCATGGGCACTTTCATTTAATACTTTTTCTAACACAGATAACGCTATTTTAGCTGCTTCTTCTGACTGATTTTGTGGTACAGGTACCTGCTTATTTGCTATAAGTAAAGGTGCATACGTTTCCTTATAGAGTGCAACATCACCAATAGATAAAGCCCCTATAGTCTCTCCATGATATGAATTAGTTAAGGAAAGAAAAACAGATTTATTCTTTCCTTGATTGAGGTGATAATGATAACTCATTTTTAAAGCTGCTTCAACAGCACTTGAACCATTATCAACATAAAATACTTTTTTCAGTAATTCAGGGGTGATATTTACAAGTTTATGTGCCAATTCTACGGCAGGTTCATGTGTAAAACCTGCTAAAAGTACATGCTCTAACGTATCAATTTGTGATTTAACCCTTTCATTAATTTGCACATTTGCATGACCAAAAATATTCACCCACCAAGAACTCACTGCATCAATGTATTCATTCCCGTCAAAATCATATAAATACACTCCTTTACCTGATTTAATAGGAATAAGAGGCAGTGTTTCATGGTCTTTCATCTGTGTACATGGATGCCAAATAACATCTAAGTCTCTTTCCATTATATTGGTATTCGTTTTTGTCATTTAATACATACTCCATTCCAAGTTACTCTTATAAATTTATTTGGTAAGATTATACAAATTTTTAGATTAAGGGCAGAGACAATATGATTTCTTGGATGCAAAAACATAATAAATATCTTGTGTGGACGATATGGGTAGCAACAATAGCGTTTATTGGGGCAGGATTTGTGGGGTGGGGAAGCTATGACCTCAGTTCCAAATCAGGAAGTGTCGCAAAAGTAGGCGAAATTGAGATTAAACAAAGTAAACTAAATATGGCTTACTCAAACTTATACAATCAATATAATCAAATGCTTGAAGGTAAGCTTGATGAAGAGAAAGCCAAAGAGATGGGTCTCATTAAACAAGCCTTTTCTACATTGTCAGTTCAAGCTAAAATTCTAAATTTTGCAAAAGAGATGGGTATTGTTGTTTCAGACAAAGAGCTTATGACAAAACTAGAACAAATAAAAGGTTTTCAAAAAGACAATAAATTTAATAAAGATATTTATCATAACTATATTAAATCACAACGATTAAAAGCAAAAGATTTTGAGGAGTCACTCAGAGAAGAAATACGCTTACAAAAAGCCCTAAATTTACTTGAAACAAATTCATTACCCTTAGAAATTGAGGCTACCGCAGCAGCTATGAATGTCTCAGACAAACTTAGCTATAAAGTACTTAGTGAAAATGATTTAACCTATACTACAGATGAAGTCAAGGTAAAAGCATTTTGGGAAGCTCAAAAAGAAAATTATCTCACAGACACCATGTATACTCTCTCAATATTATGGACTCCAAGTACGGATATAGCCATTACCGATGAGGAACTTAAAACATATTATGAAGCCAATAGTTTTAACTATACAGATGCTGCAGGGAAACAACTTTCATTTAGCGATGCAACAGAAGCTGCAAGCAAAGACTTGAAGATTAAGAAAACAAAGAAAACTGCACAAAAAGCATATATTGGATTTAAAAAAGGCACTATTAAAGAAAGTGAAACCTTATCTCTTCCTTTTGGTGACCAGAAATTAACACAAGTAATATGGAAAGAGATTCAAAGTAAAACAACCGGGGATATACTCAAACCTAAAGTCGTTGCTGATCAATATGCTACTATAAAAATAAAAAATATTACAAAACCAAAAGTAATGAGTTTTGAAGAAGCAAAAGAAAAAGTGACTTTGAATTATGATAATCAAGCTAAGAAAAAAGGACTATTATCATTAGCTGAAACAACACTAGAAACACTTGACAAAAGTAATCCTATCCTATCAGATTTTGTAAATTTAAATAATAGTGACAACCTAGAAGCATTAAATTCAGAAGAAAGTTTACAATTTTTACAAAAACTATTTACATCTAATAAAGAAAAGGGTATCATTACCGTATTAGATAAAGTGATTGTTTACACTATTGTAGAACAAAAAATTCTATCGATGGATGCAAATAAGTCTGATAGTGTAAAACAAACTGTCAATCAAATAAAGAAAAAAATATTTGAATCCAACTTATTAGAAATGCTAGATAAAAAATATCCTACGGAAGTGTACGTGGAAGGACTAACAAATTGAATGAAACAATCTTAGCTATAGATATCGGTTCAACTAAGATATGTGCGATAATAGCTGAAGTTGAAGATTCAAATGTGAAAATCATAGGTCATGGTATCTCCAAGTCACAAGGCATTAAAAAAGGTGCCATTACTAATATTGAACTCTCTTCAAAAGCAATCAAAAAAGCAATCAATGATGCAAAACGCATAGCTGGTTCGGATCTGACTTCAGCCACCGTATCTATTTCAAATGCATATGCAAAATCATTAAACTCTACAGGTGTTGTCAATATCCCACATAAAGATATTTCTATAAAAGAAATAACACGTGTAATGCAGACTGCCTTATACAATGCCAATGTACCAAATGAATATGATGTTGTGCATGTACTTCCATATAATTTCAGAGTTGATGACCAAGACTATATTGAAGATCCATTTGGTATGAATGCTTCGAGAATGGAAGTAGATGTCAATATTGTCATGACTCAAAAATCAAACTTATCAAATCTAAAAAAGGCTGTACAATCTGCAGGTATTGAGATAGATGGCATTGTCTTAAGTGGTTATGCTTCTTCCATCGCAACAATCAACGAAGATGAAAAAGAGCTTGGTGTTGCTGTGATAGATTTAGGGGGACAAACAAGCAACTTAGTGATACACACTGGTAACTCTATTCGATACAATGACTTTTTAGGCGTAGGATCAAATCACATTACCAATGATTTATCTATGGCTTTACATACACCTATTCAAACTGCAGAAAGCGTAAAAGTGAGTCATGGTAATCTTATAGAGAAGAGTAATGAGATTATTGAACTTCCTATCATAGGTGATGAAGACAAGAAAAGTGCTGTTTCATTAGAAGTAGTACATTCTGTTATCTATTCACGTGTAGAAGAAGTTTTAATGATTTTAGCAAACTCTTTAGAAAAGTCTTCACTTCAAGATCAAATTGGTGCAGGTATTATACTTACAGGTGGCATGACTAAATTAAAAGGTATCAGGGAGCTGGCACAGTCAATCTTTTCAGCAATGCCTGTTCGTATTGCAAAAGCAACAAATAAAATAGACGGTCTTTTTGATGAACTAAAAGACCCTGCCTATTCTACAGTTTTGGGTCTACTTCTATATAAATCAGGCCAGCATACACAATATGAAATTGATTTTCAACAAGAAGTTTTACATTCTAAGGACTTTCAAGAAGAAAATTTAAATGATATCAAAATCGCCAATACAATAAATGAGGTAGAAGATAATAATAAACAAAAAAAAGAAATAAATATTCAAAGACAACAACAGAGTAATAATACAGATCCGGATGCATTTTCTTTTGATGATTTACCAAATATATCTGAAGAAAATAACAATCCGTTTAAAAAGTTAGCCAACTGGGCAAAACAACTTTTTTAAATTATATATCAAAACAAAAGGGGAAGAGATGGAAGAATTCGAAATAGACATCATTGAAACAAAATGTCAAACAAATGGTGCAAAAATAAAAGCTATAGGTGTTGGTG
>DQUE01000179.1 GCA_015662405.1 Sulfurimonas autotrophica
TATGCAAACCTATATCAAATATCCATTAACAAATAAGCTTTCAGCATTTTTCAACATAAGAGCAGACAAAATTCCAAGCAGTGCTTATAGGAGTCCTTTAGTGAATAACAAGTTTATATATTCAGGACTTGCATCACTCATCTATACTTTTACATACTAACTCAACTCCTATTAAGTGCCTTTTTGCTATAATCTCTAAATTTTTATAACCATTTTTTAAGAGGTAACAAATGCCAAAACGCACCGACATTAACACTATTTTACTTATAGGCTCTGGTCCGATTGTTATCGGTCAGGCATGTGAATTTGACTATTCAGGAACACAAGCCGTTAAAACATTAAAAGAGCTTGGTTACCGTGTTGTTCTTATAAATTCTAATCCTGCAACAATTATGACAGATCCAGAATTTGCAGACAGAACATACATTGAGCCAATAAAAGAAGATGTAATAGCAAGAATCATAAAAGATGAAAATGTCGATGCCGTTTTACCAACTATGGGTGGGCAAACAGCACTCAATGTTGCAATGGGTATGTATAAAAAAGGAATGCTTGCAGGTATCGAGTTTTTAGGTGCAAATCCTGAAGCAATCAACAAAGGTGAAGATAGACAGCTTTTTAATGAAGCAATGACAAAAATCGGTATGGATCTGCCAAAAAGCAGAAATGCATACAGTGTCGAAGAAGCTATAGAAGTTGTAAAAGAGATTGGTTTTCCTGTCATTTCAAGAGCCTCTTTTACACTTGCTGGTGGTGGCTCTGGTGTTGCATACAACATGGAGGAGTTTAAAAAATTGGCACAAGAGGGAATTTCCGCTTCACCTGTAAATGAAATAGAAATCATGGAGTCAATGCTTGGCTGGAAAGAGTATGAGATGGAAGTTATCCGCGATAAAGCGGACAACTGTATCATTGTATGTTCTATTGAGAACTTTGACCCTATGGGTGTGCATACGGGGGACTCTATTACAGTTGCTCCTGCACTTACACTAACAGACAAAGAGTATCAAAGAATGCGTGATGCCTCTTTTGCCATCTTACGTGAAGTAGGCGTAGATACAGGTGGCTCAAATGTTCAGTTTTCGATAGATCCTAAAACAGGACGTATGATAGTTATAGAGATGAATCCACGCGTTTCACGCTCTTCTGCACTTGCGAGTAAGGCGACAGGTTATCCTATTGCTAAAGTTGCAACACTTCTAGCCGTTGGATTTACTCTCGATGAGATTACAAATGACATTACAGGAACACCGGCTGCCTTTGAGCCAGTAATTGACTATGTTGTCACAAAAGTACCTCGTTTTACATTTGAAAAATTTCCCGAAGCACAAAGCACACTCACAACTTCTATGAAATCAGTTGGTGAAGCTATGGCAATTGGTCGTACTTTCAAAGAGTCTATCCAAAAAGCACTCTGCTCTCTTGAGACAGGTCTTGCAGGATTTGATGCTATAGATGCTGATATAGAGTTTATAAAACACGAAATTCGCCGTCCAAATGCCGATAGAATCCTTTATGTTGCAGAAGGTTTTAGAAGAGGTATGAACATAGAAGAGATGTTTGATATATGTCAAATAGATCCATGGTTTTTATACCAAATGCAAGAGATGATAGCATTAGAATCACAAATAACGGCAGATATCTTAACAAATGCTGAGTTTATGCGTCGCGTAAAAGTTGATGGCTTTTCAGACAAAAAAATAGCACAACTCATAGAAAAAAACACAAACAAAAGAGTAACTGAAGAGGAAGTCTATGCAGCAAGAAAAGCGTTACATGTAAACTTAGAATTTAACGAAGTAGACACCTGTGCAGCTGAATTTGAAGCACTCACTCCTTACTTGTATTCAACTACGAACATTACAAAACTTCCAAATGTAACTCATAGAAAAAGTGATAAAAAGAGAGTCCTTATTCTAGGTGGTGGGCCAAACCGTATAGGACAGGGAATTGAGTTTGATTACTGTTGTGTGCATGCAGCCTTTGCACTCAAAGAGATGGGAATTGAGACTATTATGTACAACTGTAACCCAGAAACCGTCTCTACTGATTATGACACCTCTGATGTACTCTACTTTGAACCTATTGATTTTGAACGCGTAAGAGAGGTTGTTGAGAATGAAAACCCTGATGGAATTATTGTTCACTTTGGAGGACAGACTCCGCTAAAACTTGCAGATGGTTTAACAAAAATCGGTGCAAAGATTGCAGGAACACCATCATCTGTCATTGCTTTAGCAGAAGATAGAGAACAATTTAGTGATTTTGTAAATGCCCACGGACTCAAACAGCCAGCAAATGGTCTTGCACGCACAAAGGAGGAGTCTTATATTATTGCAAAAAGATTAGGTTATCCTGTTTTAGTGCGCCCATCTTTTGTACTTGGTGGTCGCGGTATGCGTATAGTATACTCAGAAGATGAACTTCGTCAATACATGGACTTGGCAATTTCAGTCTCTAATGAAGCACCTGTTTTAATTGACAAATTTTTAGACCAGGCAATTGAACTTGATGTTGACTGTATATGTGACAAAAAAGATGTCTACATAGGTTCTGTTATGCAACATATCGAAGAAGCCGGTATCCACTCAGGAGATTCAGCATGTTCTCTTCCTCCCATGAATCTCACTCAAGATATAATAGAGAAAGTTGAGCAGCAGACAAAAATAATCGCTTTAGGGCTTGGTGTAGTAGGTTTAATGAATGTACAGTATGCAATTTATCAAGATGAAATTTACCTTATTGAAGTAAACCCTCGTGCTTCACGTACTGTTCCTTTTGTCTCAAAAGCAACAGGTATGCCTCTTGCCAAGGTAGCTACCCGTGTTATGATGGGACAAACACTCAGAGACTCTCTTGATTATTATGACAAGTATAATATAGTAGAAGAACACAATGGTCTTTTACGTCCTCGATTAAAAGGCCATGTATCGGTAAAAGAAGCAGTTTTTCCTTTCCATAAACTCTATGGTGCTGATTTGGTTTTAAGTCCTGAGATGAAATCTACTGGTGAAGTCATGGGCATAAGTAAAAACTTTGGTGTAAGCTTTGCAAAAGCACAACTAAGTGCTGGAAACATCATTCCAACAGAAGGTGTATGCTTTCTCTCTTTTATAGATACAGATAAAAAACATGCTCCTGAAATTGCTAAAGGCTTAATTGCTCATGGTTTCAAACTTGTAGCAACAAAGGGAACACAAAAGAGCATAGAAGCTGCAGGTATTCCCTGTGAAGTTGTGTTGAAAATTTCAGAAGGCCGTCCAAATATCGAAGATAGCATGAAAAATGATGAGATTGCTATGGCTATCAATACTTCTGACAACAACACATCAAAAAAAGATGCTGTTGTCATTCGCCAAGAGGTACTCAAAAGAAATATTCCTTACTTCACAACACTCAGTGCGGCAAGAGCACTCATACTTGCTTTAGATGAAATGGAAAACGAAACATGGTCAAGCGCAACGGCACTCCAAGACTTTTTGATATAAAAACAAACATACTCCTTGCACAAACCGACACTACCGTCGGTTTTTTATCACAAGATGCAACCAAACTCTCTGCAATAAAAGCACGTCCAAATACAAAACCTTTCATTGTCGTTTATAAAAACTTTCAAATACTCAAAAACAATCAAAAAAGAGTCCCAAATAGACAAAAAAATAGAATCAGACGCGCAAAAAAGACAACATTCATCGTCAAAAACTTTGCATTTCGAGTTGCAGATGATGTTGTTAACTCCTCCTATTTACGAAAAAATAGCTGGACATACTCTACATCGGCCAATGAGAGTGGTAAAAAATTCTCTAGAGCCTTTTGTGAACAAAAAGCTGATATAATAATAGAGGACAATAAGGCTCTTTTTGAAGGGAAAGCTTCAAAACTCTATAAACTAAACAACAAAAAGATAAAAAGATTACGATGAGCAAACTATTTCAAGCACTTTTAAGTGGTATGTTTTTTACTTTTATTATGGATTTTTTCCTATTTTTAGGTATAAAACGAAACTATATAGATTTTTATGGTGTACATGTATACTACAATATACTCTTTGCTGATCACCAAAACTTCTTTGTGTTTTTCTTTTTTGCTTTTATAATTGGTTATTTAGTAATATATGCTAATATAAAAACAGCACTTATCACTATTGGGTTGTTATTTATTCTCTCTTTTGCAACACTTATTCCGCCTATAGGAAAAGCTCTTGGAGAGATGATGCTTATGAAAAAAAATGTCATGCTTACAACTGACAAATTTTCATATCATGGAGATATCTATTATAACGGTAGAAAAACAGTTACATTTTACGATTATGATCTGAAAAAACTACTCAATCTTGATAAAAATAAAATTAAAGGACAATATTAAATGAAACATATCTCTTCAATCGCAAGTGGAGTTGCACTCGGAACAGCTGGTGTTGTAATGATGAGCATGCTTAATGGATGTGAACAAAAACAACAAGAGGAACAAAATAAATTTTTAGTAATAGAACAACAGCCAAATGGAAAATATAAAGTTGTTGAAGAGATGCCTACGCAAGGACCATCTCGCGCTATTATAAGAGAATATGATGAAAATGGAAGGATGACGGAGCGTTTCATGAATGAAGATGAGATGAAAGCTTTGGCTGCACAAGA
>DQUE01000063.1 GCA_015662405.1 Sulfurimonas autotrophica
AAAATGGTGTCCTGTGATGGATTCGAACCATCGGCCACATCATTAAAAGTGACGTGCTCTACCAGCTGAGCTAACAAGACGTTTGCCTCTTTTTGTTAAGAGGTCGAAATTATAGGCAAATGATTCTTAATTGTCAAGACATTTTGCAAAAAAATTAAAAAAAAGTCTCTTTATCTAAAAGAAGCAACATTTTTATTGCCATAAGAGCACTTTGCTCTTGTATATAATTTCTATCACCATGAAAATGCAGATGTTTTTCTACATGCTGAGTTGCACTTCTTACACCTATATAGACTGTACCGACTGGCTTTAATGGAGTACCTCCGCTATCTCCTGCGATTCCGCTCACAGCCAAGGCATAGTCTGCTTCACTTACATTTAATGCACCTTCACTCATCTCTCTTACAACCTCAGCACTTACAGCACCATTTGCTTCAAGTATAGCTTGATCAACAGCCAACCAATTCTCTTTTAATCCATTTGAGTACGTAATTAAACTACCATCTAAAATTTTTGATGCCCCATTGTGTTTGGTAAAATAGTAGCTCAACAATCCACCAGTACAACTTTCAGCAAAAGTAATTTTTTTCCCTGCATGGGAGAGTTTTTCTATAATATATTCAACAATATTAGAAGATGCTATAAGTTTTTTAGGCAGTAACTTTTTTGAAGAATGAATAAATTTGCTAATATCTCCATACTTTTTACTAACAATATCAACCCGCAACCATCCGTGTACTTCTTGTGTAACATCAAAATGTACTTCATATGTCTGTGCAATGGGAGTTAAAATTGTCGTTAAAGTTGACTGCTCCTCTTCAAATACATGTACTGTTGCTCTTATCTCTTCATTTTTCAAGAGCAGTTCTGGCATGTTTTGCCCCTCATCCATTTGTATAACATTGATAAAAGAGTTCTCATATTCTAAGAGGTAGCAACGCTCCGCAAACAAAGAAGCTTTTTGTGGTATAAGCATTCCCTCTTTTAAAATTTGGTTATCACTCGTAGCTGTACATATAACTTTACCTACCGTCGAAAAATTTTGTTTACATGTAACTATAATAAGTCTCTTTAATGCATGTAACTCCTCTTCTAGGTAAAGGAAAAATGAGTTATCACTGTCTTTAAAGTAGGTTATATTATCAACAAATCCACTGTTTTTTTCAATGTTTCGTAAAATATACGCTTGTAATGATGTGTTATAAACAAACTTGTTGCCTATAAATATAAGGTGTGTTTTCATACTCTTTGTAGCCTCGTTTAAAGAATTTACTAACTACATTATACCACTTTTATCAGCTTTTAAACACATAAAAGCTATAATGCAGGACTTTATATTTTGAGGCAGAGATGGACTACAAAGAGACACTACTTTTACCAACAACTACATTTGCTATGCGAGGCAATTTAATAAACAATGAACCAAAGCGATATGCCACTTGGGATGAAAAAAAAGTTTATCACAAAATGAAAGCAAAGCGTGCCGGTGCCAAACATTTTACACTGCATGACGGTCCTCCCTATGCAAACGGACATATTCATATAGGTCATGCACTAAACAAAGTACTTAAAGATATCATTATAAAACATAACTATTTTAATGGTAAATCAGTACGTTTTACTCCAGGCTGGGATTGTCATGGTCTTCCAATTGAACAGCAGGTTGAAAAAAAGCTTGGCGGAAAGCAAAAAAAAGAGCAACTTGCAACTGCCGAAATAAGAAAACTTTGCCGTGAACATGCTGCAAAATTTATAGATGTGCAAAGAAGTGAATTTAAAACGCTTGGGATTATTGCTGACTGGGAAAAACCATATGTAACGATGGATTACAGATTTGAAGCAAATATATATAGAACACTCTGCAGTGTTGCAAAAAAAGGCCTTTTAATTGAACGTAGCAAACCTGTCTTTTGGTCTTGGGCTGAGCGGACTGCACTTGCAGAGGCTGAAGTTGAGTATGAAGACAAAGAGGATTACTCTATCTATGTAGCATTTGAACTCAGCGATGCCTCCAAAGAAAAACTTGGACTCTCCAAGGAGGAGAAGGCAGCTCCTATCATCTGGACAACAACCCCTTGGACAATTCCTGCAAACACAGGGATCTCACTCAATCCTCAAGAGGAGTATGTGCTTACAACTGATGGTTTTCTAGTAGCAAAAAAACTGCTCCCCTCTTTAGTAGAAGAAGCTATTGTAAGTGGGAATATCACAAAAACATTTCAAGCAAAAGAGCTTGAAAACCTCCAAGCAATCAACCCTCTCAATAAAAGAAGTTCACAAATTGTTCTTGGCGAACATGTTTTAATCGACAATGGTACAGGATGTGTTCACACAGCGCCAGGTCATGGTGAAGATGATTACCGTATTGGACTCAAATATAACCTTGAAGTTATTATGCCTGTCGATGAAACAGGATGCTATGATACAACTGTTGTACGCGATGGGCTCATCCCAAATGCAGAGGATTTTGTAGGTCGTCATATCTTTAAATCAAATGAGGCGATTGTAGAGATGATGGGTGAAAGTGTCTTACATGTAAGTAAGTTTATCCACTCATATCCACATTGCTGGAGAAGTCATACGCCACTGATTTATCGTGCTACAAAGCAGTGGTTTATTGCTGTTGATGAAAAACCAGTACAAGAAGAGAAAAGTCTCAGAAATATTGCTTTAGATGAGATAGAGAAAACTCTTTTTATCCCAGAAACTGGAAGAAATCGTTTAACATCAATGGTGGAAAATCGTCCTGACTGGTGTATATCTCGTCAGCGTGATTGGGGTGTTCCTATCGCATTTTTTCGAGTCAAAGAGACAGGAGAAGTCCTTTTAGATGAAAAAGTACTCAACTTTGTAGCGATGATATTTGAGATGCAAGGAAGTGATGCTTGGTACTCTATGGATATAGCACAACTTCTCTACCCAGGAAGTGGCTACAAACCTGAAGAGCTTGAAAAAGTAACAGATATTTTAGATGTATGGTTTGACTCAGGTTCAACTTGGAACTCAGTACTGAAGTCTCGCAATTATGATGCAGGTGACTATCCTGCCGACTTATATGTAGAGGGCTCAGATCAACATCGTGGCTGGTTCCAGTCATCTCTGTTTTTATCCTCTGCGGTTGAGCATAAAGCACCTTATAAAGGTGTTCTTACTCACGGCTTCACAGTAGATGAAAAGGGTGAGAAGATGTCTAAATCAAAAGGGAATGTAATCGCACCGGAAAAAGTTTTAAAAGAGTATGGAAGTGAAATTTTACGCCTGTGGGTTGCTTCATCAGACTACCAAGGTGATTTAAAAATTTCTCAAGGGATTTTAAAACAGACTTCTGAAAA
>DQUE01000166.1 GCA_015662405.1 Sulfurimonas autotrophica
GATGATACTAGTATCGCCAAGTAAAGTTCGCCTTGAATCTAAACCCTTTAAATGCTGTTATCTATGAAGTTATTTATGGTCTCTTACTTAATATTAAATCGACAATATAGTTTTTATATTAACTCAAAGAGTATCTTTTTTTGCTTTAACTCTTGAGTAAACATGGCAAAATATTTTTTGAGCTCTTCATTATCTATACCACTTAAAGAGAGTTCTACGTTTGGTTTATTATCTATGAAAATAGGTAAGGATGAGAGTTCAATGCTCTTTGGAAGTTTTTGCATAAGAGGAATGAGTGTATTTTCGCTTGTTTGTGCTTTGAGTGTGTGTCTGTATTTTTTCTTTGCTTTATTAAAATGGTTTTTGATAATTTCAGTAACCATTGGGTGTGACATTGAGGGAAATCCAGGCATAAAAAAGAATCTATTATCTAATGAAAATCCAGACATATTATTGACAGGGTTGTGTAGGAGTCTTGCATTTGGAGGTAAATCTGCCATATGAATTCTATGTGGGAATGCCTCACTACCAAATTTTTCGATAATATCTTTTTTAAACTTTTCATGTGTTTGTAGTTTTGCTTTTCGAAAAACTTCAGAAGCGACTTCTCTTGTTAAATCATCAGGAGTAGAGCCAATACCTCCAAAAGAGAATATTACGGCATTTTTATCCTCTTTTATTAGTTGATAAGTTCTTTTCATAAGCTCTGCATTGTCTTTGATTACAAAAGATGCAAACAGCTCATGTTCATATTTTGCTAATTCATTTTTAAGAAATGCAAAATGTTTATCAACACGTCTCCCATTAAGGATCTCTGTTCCTATTATCACCGCATAAAAATTCATAGTATCACTTTTTTCCATAATTATAGTATTATTACACAAATAATAGATTAAGGACAAAAAATGTCATATAGTGAAAAATTGGAAGAGTTATTGACAAAAAGTGTTATTCCAGATATTACAGAGAGACTCGATGAGATTTTTGAAGAGATAGCTGGAAATAAAGAAGCAACACAAGATGCTAAAGAGGAGATAGAAGAGTTACGTGAATTTAAATCTGATTTGGAAGATGTTATAGCAGATATTAAAAACGGCGATATGGAAGAAGAAGAAGCAAAAGAGCTTGTTTCTGATATATTAAAGGCGCAAGAGTGCAATACAGAAGAGGATTTTGGATTTAAAGATGAGGAGGAAAATTAATGAGAATTATTCTTTTAGGTGCACCAGGTGCAGGAAAAGGTACACAAGCGCAATTTTTGACAAAGAGGTATAATATCCCTCAAATTTCCACAGGAGATATGTTAAGAGCTGCTATAAAAGCAGGTACAGAGATGGGAAAAATGGCAAAGGCTGCTATGGATGCAGGAGAGCTTGTCACTGATGATATTATTATTGGCCTTGTAAAAGATAGAATTGCACAAGATGATTGTAAAAATGGTTATCTTTTAGATGGTTTTCCGCGTACATTACCTCAAGCAGATGCCATAACAAATGCAGGTATTGCAATTGATGCAGTGATTGAGATAGATGTACCTGATGAAGAGATTGTTCAGCGTATGTCAGGACGCCGTGTGCATTTGGCAAGTGGTAGAACTTATCATGTCATATATAACCCGCCAAAAGTTGCAGGAAAAGATGATGAGACAGGTGAAGATTTAGTACAACGCGATGATGACAAAGAAGAGGTTGTAAAAGAGAGGCTCAAAGTCTATCATGAACAGACTAAACCGTTAATTGACTACTACAAAGAGCACTCTGCTAAAAATCCCCATTTGAAGTATATTCGAGTTGATGGTACTGCTGATATTGCAGATGTCAAGAAGGCTATCGTTTCAGAACTAGGGGAATAGATTTATTGAGGGCGATATACTCGAATATTTTTGTAGCCTTTTGCATCGCGGAGATATTGTGCATGCAGTTGGCTCATTATTCCTTTGTCGCAATAAAAAAGATACTCTTGCTCTTTTGGTAGTTTTTCAAACTCCATTTTTAACTTATGAAAAGGAATTTTGATCACTTTGCATGGAGCTTTTATGCATTCATCTTCAGGACGGATGTCAATTACTACATAGTTGCTAGTAGTTACATCAGAAACTACTTCTATAGGCGAGAGATTTGCAACATCATGAGCAATCTCATCAACATTAATATGTTGTGCATTATCTACTGCTTTGGCTAAAACAGCATAATCAAACTTTTGTGCAACTTTTTCCATACGTTTATAAGAGCCATGTGTAATAGGATTTTGAGAAATCACACCACAATATTCAGGCATATTTTCTGCAAAATGACGTGTGCCTATCTCATTTGCTATTGCTATAATTTCGGGTTTATTCATAGTAGCAAGCGGACGCAGTATTAATTTATTTGTTACTTGATCAATGAGTGCAAGATTACGAAGTGTTTGACTTGAAACTTGCGCAACACTCTCTCCTGTTACAAGGGCATCTATCTCCATTTTATCTGCTATTGTTTGCGAAGCTTTGAGCATCAAGCGTTTAAGCATGACGCCCATATATGTTGGTGGGGTAGAGCGAAAAATCTCTGTAAGCACATCATCAAATGCAATAGAGATAAATTTTACTTTATGAGAAGAGCCAAATTTATTCCAAAGATATAAGGCAACCTGTTTTACGCCTATTTCATGGGCGATACCACCAAGGTTAAAGAAAATAAAATGTGTTTTTATTCCTCTTTTCATTGTAAGATACGAAGCGACAGTAGAGTCAAATCCACCAGACATCAGGGAAAGGATGTCACCTTGTGTACCAAGAGGAAAACCACTAAGCCCCTTATATTTTGCAGAAATAAAATTGAGTTGGTCTTGAATGAGTTCCATCTGAACAATGATGTCAGGATTTTTTA
>DQUE01000207.1 GCA_015662405.1 Sulfurimonas autotrophica
ATTGATATGGTTGATATTTTCAGAAAACCAGCAGCCTTAAATGCCATAGCGGATGCTTGTATAAGACGTGGTGATGTAAAAGTTTTTTGGGCACAAAAAGGTATAGTAAACAATGAAGCTGCAAAAAGGGCTCAAGATGCTGGTATGAAAGTAGTACAAAATCAATGTTCTATGGTTGATCATAGAAGTCTTCAGGCATAGTTGTTGATAGCATTAGATAAAATAAAAGATGCCCAAGCACGTATTGAAAAGGTGGCTATAAATACACCTTTTTCATATGCTCCTTATCTTAGTGAAATTGCTGAGTGTAATGTTTATTTAAAAAAAGAGAATCTTCAAATTACTGGTGCTTTTAAGCTGCGTGGTGCATATAATAAAATAGCTACATTAACACAAGAACAAAGAGAGTGCGGTGTTGTTGCAGCGAGTGCTGGAAATCATGCACAAGGTGTTGCCTATTCAGCTGCTGCTTTTGATACAAAAGCAGTAATTATTATGCCAGAATCGACACCACTTACAAAAATAGATGGGGTAAAACATTTCGGCGCAGAGGTGATACTTGCTGGTACAAATTATGATGAGGCGTATGCTTATGCGAAAAAATATGGTGAAAAAAACCATTTAACCTTTGTGCATCCTTTTGAAGATGAAGAGGTAATGGCAGGACAAGGCAGTGTGGCACTGGAAATTTTAGACGAGTGTCAAGAGCTTGATGCTGTAGTTATTCCTGTTGGTGGAGGAGGATTGATAGCTGGCATGGCGAGTGCTATTAAAGCTATAAATCCTGCTATAAAGGTAATTGGTGTGAGTGCCAAAGGGGCACCTGCATTTAGAGACTCTTTTGAGCTAAAAACACCTGTTGATTCACTAAGTGTTAGAACTATAGCTGATGGAATAGCTGTAAGAGACACATCGTCAGTTACACTAAAATATGCATTAGAGTGTGTAGATGAAATAATCAGTGTAGATGATGAAGAGATAGCAAGTGCTATACTTTTTTTACTTGAGAAACAAAAACTTGTTGTAGAGGGAGCAGGTGCTGTTGGTGTAGCTGCTCTGCTTCATCATAAACTTGATAAGTTAAAAAACAAAAATGTTGCAGTAGTACTTAGTGGTGGAAATGTAGATGTGACCTTGCTTTCTGTAATCATAGAAAAAGGGCTTTTGAAGTCTCATCGTAAAATGAAATTGACTGTCACTTTAGTTGACAAACCTGGTTCCTTGATGCGTTTTACGCAGATACTGCAAGAGTTAAATGCAAATATTGTTCATATATCCTATGATAGAACTTCTGTATCTTTAGATTATGGTGATGCTAATGTTACAGTACATATGGAAACAAAAGGAAAGCAACATCAAAAAGAGATCAAGAAAGCTCTTGTAAAAGAGGGTTATTTAAGGGATTGATATTATGAAACTTCTCCACAGTAAAAGTATTGTTAAACCGGTAATATTGCTACAAATAATAAGCGATCAAACTCTTGTAGCTATTGATTCAAAAACAACAGTTCGTTATTTTCACCATAAAAGTCTGAAAGTCTCTGGTGGATTCAAAGTGAAAATTGAGCATGAAAGGTATAAAACGAGAGTTGTTGCACATAGTCAAAATGGAGAGTATCTTGCAAGTCTCAGTGCAAACTCTAAAGAGGCGAGACTTTACAATGTGCAATCTAAACAAATAGTTACAAAGATTGATCGACATCAGGGAGAGGTCTCTTGTGTGGGAATTGATCCACTTTCTAGGTATATGTTTTCATGTGGGGATGATGGGAAGACTTTTGCAATTGATGTAAAAAGTGGTAAACTCGTCTTTACTCTTCCTCATCATGCAGACACTATAAATGATATTGTTTTTACTAAGAATGGAAATTGGATAGCACTAGCAAGTTATGATAGAAAAATTTCTCTTTTTAATCTTGTTACTATGTCTCCTAAAGATAAATTAGCCGCGCACTCTGCACCTGTTATGAAGCTAAGTTTTTTTGATAAAAACAAACTAATAAGTGTTGATAAAAACTCCAAAGCAATTATATGGAATATATATTCTAGTAAAGTGTTACATCGATTAGAAGGTATTCACGATGATATTACGCAAATCTGTATCAGTGGTGATGATCAATTTTTATTTCTTGGTACAAAATTAGGCTATGTTTTACTGTATGATTTAAAAACATACGAGCTGTTATCCAATAGATATATTAAAATAGTCTCATCAATAACAGCTTTGGAGTTTGATGCAGAGTTAAACTATCTTCTTGTTGGTACAGAAGATGGCTTTTTAATGCAGTACAATATTTATGAGGGTGAAGAGAAACTCAAAGAGCTTCTCAAAAATAAAGATTTTGATGCGATGCGAAAGCTTGCAGATGAAAATCCAATCTTGACATATACACAAGCATATAAATTGATAGATAATTTGTGGGAAACTGCACTTAAACAGGCAAAAATAGCGCTGCAAAATGATGATAAGAATCGTGCAATGCTATTGTTTGAGCAGTTTAAAGATATTCCTTCAAAAAAGAAAATTATTCAAAAGCTGTTTAAAGATTATACTGAATTTAAAAAATTCTTGCAACTCGCAAAAGAGGGAAAATTAGCACTTGCTTATAGCATTGCAAACACATACCCTGTTTATAAAGAATCAAAAGTTTATCAATCACTTGAAAAGCAGTGGAAAAAAGCATTTCTGCAGGCTCAAAAATATGTTTTAAAGCCAAAAGGTATAGACAAAGCGAAAGAGATTTTAGCTCCATATCGAGGTATAAGTGAAAAAACAAAATTGATTCAAGAGTTGTTCACAAAAGGGAATGTATATAACCGTTTTCAAACTGCTCTTGGGCAAAAAGCGTTTCGAACATGCTTTGAACTTATTAAACGTTATCCTTTCTTGAAAGAGTTTCCCGATTATGATCTTTTAATCTCTTATGGAGATAAACTTTACATGCAAGCACATCGGCGCATTAAAGAAAATAAGATATCCACTGCTTTAAAGCTACTAGAAGAGTTGGAATTTTTTAGTGACTTTCATGAAGAGGCAAAAATGCTTTTTCAAGAGATTCAAACAAAACAGAAGTTTTTTCAAGCTGTAGAGAGTAATGACATTGTAACCGCATACAATATGATGGCAATTTCAGAAGACTTACTAGAGACTGATGAGGGTCTAAAACTACAAACGCAATGGAATAAAGATGTTTCTCAAGCTAATAGATATGCTGCCAAAGGGAATGCTAAAGGTGTGTATAAAGTTTTGAAGCCATATATGAAGATAGAATCAAAATATACTTTTTTAGCGACAATATTTGGATGGTGTTATATGGTTCAACTTGAAAATGCTTTGCAAAACAATGTATCACAAGCTACCTTGGAGAAGGGAATTAAAAATTATATACTTCTTTTTGGCGAACAGGATCAAATTGAAGATTTTTTTCAAGTATTTAAAGAAAAATACCCAAAATCAAAGTTGAATTTCGAACTGTTAAAAAAAGGGTCCTTATCAATGTGGCGTCCATCAATGATTGTAAAATCAATTTTAGATGAATAGTTTAACCTCAATTATAGCTCCTTTGAAGTATAATTAGCGAATTTTTAAAATTATATATTATATTAAGGAGACTTTTCATGCAAATGAGTGGCGCACAGATGGTCATTGAAGCTTTAATTGCAGAAGGAGTAGAGAGAGTTTTTGGCTACCCTGGTGGGGCAATTATGAATGTCTATGACGAAATCTACAAACAAGACAACTTCCAACACATATTAACTCGTCACGAGCAAGCAGCTGTTCATGCTGCAGAGGGTTATGCAAAAGCCAGCGGAAAAGTCGGTGTATCTATGATAACAAGTGGTCCTGGATTTACAAATGCTGTAACAGGTTTGGCAGATGCTTATATGGATTCTGTTCCATTGGTTGTTATCTCAGGACAGGTTCCTATGAGTCTTATTGGAACAGATGCTTTTCAAGAGATTGATGCAGTTGGAATAAGTCGCTCTTGTACAAAGCATAACTATTTAGTAACAGATGCAAAAGATCTGCCACGCATATTAAAAGAGGCTTTTTATATCGCTAGAACAGGTCGTCCTGGTCCTGTACATGTAGATATTCCAAAAGATGTTACAGCACAAATAGCAGAGTTTGATTACAATGTTGCACTTCATTTGGAGACATATAAGCCACATGTAAATGGGAATCCACGTCAAATAAAAAAGGCTATGGAAGCTATAGCTCATGCAAAACGTCCTCTATTTTATCTAGGTGGTGGGGTTATTAATGCAAATGCAGCGTATGAAGTAAGAGATTTGGTGCATGCAACAGGAATCCCTGCTGTTGAGACATTTATGGCAAGAGGAACACTCTCTTATGATGATGAATTGCTCATTGGTATGTTAGGTATGCATGGTTCATATGCTGCAAATATGGCAATGAGTGAAACAGATTTGGTTATTGCACTTGGTGCAAGATTTGATGATCGTGTTACCGGAAAACTGAGTGAATTTGCTAAAAATGCAGCTATTATTCATGTAGATATCGATCCTGCAAGTATTTCAAAACTTGTGAATGCTAATTATCCTATTGTGGGTGATGTAAAAAATGTTGTGACAGAGATGTTAAAGTTAGTTACAATAGTAGAGAGTAGCAGGTATGAACCATGGAGAGAAACGATAGAAAACTTTGAAGAGTTGCATCCTTTGACTTTTCATGAAGATACTGAAAATATCAAACCACAATGGGTTGTTAAAAGAGTGGGTGAACTCCTTGGTGATGATGCAAACATTTCAACAGATGTCGGACAGCATCAAATGTGGGCTGCACAATTTTATCCCTTTACAAGACCGCGTCAGTTTATAAGCTCTGGTGGACTTGGAACTATGGGTTTTGGTTTTCCTGCTGCTATGGGTGTTAAAGCTGCAGTACCTCAAAAAACAAGTATAAACTTTACAGGAGATGGTTCTATTTTAATGAATTGTCAAGAGTTAATGACAGCAGTCGAAAAGAATCTACCAGTCATTAACATTATCTTAAATAATAACTTTTTGGGAATGGTTCGTCAATGGCAAACACTCTTTTATGATAAGCGCCATAGTGAAACTGATCTTTCTGTGCAGCCTGACTTTGTTATGTTGGCTGAAGCATTTGGTGGAATAGGTTACAGAGTCTCTACAAAAGAGGAGTTTGATGCAGCACTTAAAGATGCAGTTGAGAGAAATATTGTTGCATTTATAGATGTGAAAGTTGAGCGATTTGAAAATGTTATGCCAATGGTTCCATCGGGTGGAAGTCTGTTTAATATGATGTTACTAGAGAAAAAGGAGAGTAAATAATGAATGATAATAATGAAAGAAGAGTAGTCTCTGTTATCGTTGTGAATGAAGCGAGTGTTTTGTCTCGTATTACTGATCTTTTCTCAGGACGTGGTTACAACATTACATCTTTAACTGTCGCACCGATTCCCGATAGCAAATATTCTCGTTTAACAATTGTTACATCAGGTTCTGTACGAGTAATTGAGCAAATTACAAAGCAGTTACATAAACTTATTCCAGTTCTGCGTGTCTATGAGCATGCTGATTTGGTTGAAAAAGAGATGGCGCTGGTGAAGTTTCCAATTACAGAAAATATTAGCGATATTAGTGCTATTTGTGATGCATATAATGGAAAAATAGTCAATGTAGGTAATGAAGTGGTTATTACAATGGTTGCTGATGAACCAAAAAGAGTAGATCACTATCTTGAAGCGATTAAAAAATATAATCCAAAAGAGATAGTTAGAAGTGGCGCTGTAGCCTTAGAGAGATAAAGAGATGAAATTAAGTGAAATAGCCTCAATTTTAGAGTGTGATTTTCATGGAAATGATGTCGAAATTATCGGTATAAACAGACTCAAAGATGCAAAAGAGAATGAGGTCTCTTTTGTCTCAAATGCAAAATATATCAAAGATCTTGAAAATACACAAGCAGCAGCAGTCATACTCTCACAAAACCTTGCAAAAAAGCTTCCTAAGCGTTCACATGCTTTTGTGACAAAAAATCCATATTGGTCTATGGCAACTCTTTCAAAATATTTTGCACCGCCAATTGAAGACGATTCCTTAGCTCTACCTAA
>DQUE01000181.1 GCA_015662405.1 Sulfurimonas autotrophica
AGGATTTCACACTCAGGATCTCCAAAACGAACATTAAACTCCAAAACAATCGGCTCACCATTTACAACCATTATACCAACAAAAAGCACACCTTCAAAAGGTGCTCCCTCTTTTTGCATTCCATCTAATGTTGGACGAATAATTCTCTCTCTCACCTTTTGATAAAGTGCTTCATCAACAAGTGGTGTTGGAGCGTATGCACCCATCCCTCCTGTATTTGGACCTTCATCGCCATCTAACAAGCGTTTATGATCTTGTGCAGCTGGGAGCAAAATATAATCTTTTCCATCACATACAGCAAACATAGAGAGTTCATATCCATCTAAAAACTCCTCTACAATTACTTTTTTTCCGGCATCACCAAAACTTTTACCACTAAGCATCTCAGAAATTGCCTTTTTCGCCGCATCATGAGAGTCTGCAATAATCACACCCTTACCACCACACAAACCATCAGCTTTAACAACAATAGGTGCAGATAATGTATGAGTAAACCGAAAAAGCTCCTCAATCGAATCACTCTCAATATATTTCGCTGTTGGAATATTGTATTTTGCTAAAAAGTTTTTCATGTAGACTTTTGAGCCCTCAAGCTGTGCAGCCTCTTTACTTGGTCCAAAAATTGTCAAACCCTTTGCCTTGAAAATATCAACAACGCCATCCACTAAAGGAGCTTCCGGACCAACTATCGTTAAATCAATCCTATTTTCTTTTGCAAAATCTGCTAAGGCATGATAATCTTTTATATCTAAATTTGTACCCAAATCATTTGTTGCACCATTTCCTGGCTGGAAAAAGAGTTCATGCGCTTGCTCCTCTTTTTTTATAGCACGAGCAATAGAGTATTCTCGCCCTCCGCTGCCCAAAATTAATATTTTCATTGCTCTCTCCATAAGTTATTAAAAAACCTACTTGTTTTACCACTATAAAATAAGTAGGTTTTTTATGAAGTCCAAGTAGCCGTCACACTGTTGGCTTGGTTCTAAAAAGCCGAATTTGGGTGAAGAGAGGGATATCTAACGGCGGCAATTTCATCGGCAGAGTAAACATACCTCAAACGAAACCACCGACACACGATACACCCTACTTGTTCACAGTATGAATATGTAGAACCCGCATATCTGTGTTGACACGAACTACTCAGACGAACAAGATTATTATACAAAAAATATGCTTGTTTTTATTTTAGAGAAGCTGCTATTTGCATACAACTCTCTAGAGTTGTCTCATCTGCAAGAGTATATTTGCACTCTTTTGGCAGTGCTTGTGCTGTTGTTTTTCCTATAACGATAATTTTTTGGCTATCAAGAAGTTTATGGTTTTTCAAAAAACATCGCACACTCGATGGAGATGTAAAAATCAGTATAGCATTTTTCTCCACAGTGACATGGAGTATCTCTTGAGAACATGCACTTGCATATACAGTTTTTTCATCAATATTATAGCCATCTTCTCTACATAAAGTAGCAAAATCAGAAGCAATTACTTTCGCTCGTAAATAGAGCCATTTTGTATCTCTTGGATATCTTTTAATAGACTCTGCTAGATTCTCTCCATATCCTCTGCCCACAGCTAAAACGCTACCATCCAACTCTTCAAAACTTTTTGCACTCTGTTTTGAAATACAAAGAGCTGGCTTGGTAATATAATCACTTTTATTGTATTGTCGCAATGCTTTTACTGCCTGCTTTGAAGTGATAATGAGATAATCATATTTGGAAAAATCAATATCAGGTTGAAAAAGAGTAATTGCTAAAGAGTTTACATGTAAAGCGTTAGGATGTGAAGAGAGAGAAAAAAGGTAAATTGGTCTATCCTTCACATGGAGTCCTTCAGTAGTTACAATTTTATTCCCACTCTATTGTTGCTGGTGGTTTGCTTGATATATCATATACAACACGATTTATTCCATCAACTTCATTAATAATTCTTCTTGAAATTCTCTCTAATAAATCATGTGGCAAATGTGCAAAAGTTGCAGTCATTCCATCAACAGCCTCTACAACTCGAATACATACAGTATTGTCATATGTACGATTATCACCCATAACACCTACAGATTTTACATTTAAAAGCACTGCAAATGCTTGCCATGTTTTTGCATAGTACCCACTCGCTTTTAGCTCATCAAGCAAAATAACATCTGCTTCACGTAAAAGATCTAAATCAGGAATATTTACATCACCCATAATACGAATCGCAAGACCAGGTCCAGGGAAAGGATGACGATTAATCATACTCTCAGGAAGTCCCAGTTCAAGTCCTATTTTACGTACCTCATCTTTAAAAAGTTCGCGTAAAGGCTCAATAAGCTCAAAATCCATCCACTCAGGTAATCCACCGACATTATGGTGTGACTTAATCACTTCTGATGGGCCATTTACAGAGATAGACTCAATAACATCTGGGTAGAGTGTTCCCTGTGCAAGAAACTTAATACCGTCATGTTTTTTCGCCTCTTTTTCAAACTCTTCAATAAAAGTATGCCCGATAATTTTACGTTTTTGCTCTGGATCGCTCACACCGGCGAGTTTTGTTAAAAAACTATCTGCTGCATCTACTGTAATAAGTGGTGCTTTGAGATGTACTTTAAATACCTCCTCAACCTGTTCACGCTCACCTTTGCGCAACAGTCCATTATCAACAAATACCGGTACAAGTTGCTCACCAATTGCTTCATAAAGCATTGCCGCAACAACCGAACTGTCAACACCTCCGCTTAATCCACAAAGCACTTTGGCATCACCAACACGCTCACGAATCGCTGCAATTTGTTGTTTTAAAAAGTGCTCCATTTTCCATTTTTCTGTAACACCACAAATA
>DQUE01000177.1 GCA_015662405.1 Sulfurimonas autotrophica
GAAGATATAAATGATTTTTATAAAAGTTTAGATGATAATATTAAGTTGTTAGTAAGTGAAAATGGAAAATATACACTCAATAGATTTAGTGGAGTATTGAGTGTTTATGATAAAAAGAAAAATGTTGATGCAATAGCAAATTTTATAAAAGATATAAAAAAGCAGTTTAATAAACAGGTACTCATTGAGGCAAAAATATTAGAAGTAACATTAAATAAAGCGCATCAGCTAGGTATCAATTGGGATGCTGTAGGTAAAAGTGTTTTTTCACCGGGTGATAGGTTAAATATACAGCAAACTTTAGGTTTAACGGGCGCTGTTGCTGGAACGATGAGTTATAGTTCAGAGAATTTTAGTGCGCTTATAAATGCAATAGATGAAAATGGAAAAATTGATACGATTGCAAATCCACGAATAAAAGTCTTAAATGGACAGTCTGCAATTATATCATCGGGAAAATTAGTTCCATATTGGGAAAAGAGTGTAGACACCTCATTAGGAAGTACTACAGGTAATGTTCAAGTTACATACAATCGTCGTGATGTTCTTGATGGCATTACCATGGGAGTCACACCTATAGTCATGGAAAATGGAAGAATTATGCTCAATGTGACACCAATTGCATCAAGCATAGAAGAGGAAAAAGTCTATTATGATGAAAGGGGAGTTTCTGTTGCAACAGCACCTATTATGAATATAAAAGAGGCGGGTACTATAATTTATGCAAAAGATAATGATTTAGTGCTTATTGGTGGTCTAATAAGCACAAGTGTGAAAAAACGTACTACAGAGATTCCATATCTCTCAAAAACACCACTCTTTGGCTCTTTATTTCAAGGAGTCGATAATATAAAAGAGAAAAAAGAGTTGGTAATTTTGTTGCGATTAAAGGTTGTTAAATGATGCGATTTTTTTTGAGTGTTTTCTTTTTAGCTTCGATTATTTTTGCATCGGATGGTGATTCATTTGGAGAAAAAAAGAGAGTTTACACAATACAGCTTTTTTCACTTATGAAGAATTATCCAGAAACGGAAATAATTAACAAAATTCCTTTACATTTAAGGGATGAAATTCATCTTCATAGAGTGAAAAAACAAACGGTAGCTTGTTACTCTCAAACATCAAACTATAGTGAGATAAAATCAAAATTACAAAAAGTGAAAAAAGCAGGGTATAAAAACGCATATATAATCACTACAACAAAATGGACTATGCCACATAAAGAGAAGCATCAAAGGCAAAGGTTATCAAAAGAGATCCCCTCTCAAGTGACTGTAAAATCAGATAAAGCATACAAAAATGGTGACAAGGTGCGAAAATCGTCGTCACCATCAGTAGGTGTGCAAAATGAGAACATTGACTCTAAAAAGAGGAGAAAAATCTATACGATACAGCTCTTTACACTTACAAAAAAATATCCAAAAAAAGAGATAATAAATAAAATCCCTCCCAAGTTACGAGATGAAGTGCATCTCCATGCAGTAGCGGATAGAAAAACAGTAGCTTGTTACTCTCAAGCATCAAATTATAGTGAGATAAAATCAAAATTACAAAAAGTGAAAAAAGCAGGGTATAAAAACGCATATATAATCACTACAAGAAAATGGACTATGCCACATAAAGAGAAGCATCAAAAGCAAAGGTTATCAAAAGATACTCCCTCTCAAGTGACTGCAAAAGCAAATAAAAGAGAGTATAAAAAGCAGAAGTTATCAAAATTTGTTATCTCAAAAATGATTGTTAAAGCAAATAAAGCATACAAAAGTGGTGATGAGATGCAAGCGATGATAATTTATGAAATGCTACTCTCAGCGGGTGTGAAGAGTCAGAGAATTAAAAATAATCTATGCTATTTGTATGGAAAGCATGGTGCATGGAACCAGGCAAAAGATGTGATACAAAAAGAGAGACATCAATCAAAATTGCTTTATGCCTATGCTAAGGGAGCAGTAATAACATCGCAAAAAAACTTTTATAAAAACTTAAAAGAGTATATACTTCTCGATAGAAGTGGCCATCTTGCACTCTTAGCAGGTTACTATTTTGAACAAAAAAATCAGATGAAAAGAGCATTTGATTTTTATAAAATGGCATATGATAGAAACAGAAGTGACTTGTATAACATCTATGCTTATGCAAGATCTTTAGATATGCTTGGAAAACATCAAATGGCAACACAACTCTACAAAAAACTTCTTTTGCAGACAAAAGAGGGAAGTGATATATATAAACAAGTCAAATCAAGAGTATATAAATAGGAGAAGAGGATGAGAAAATCAGCATTTACGCTTATAGAGTTGTCTATAGTCTTAGTTATCATGGGTTTACTAGTAGGTGGCTCTTTTAAAGTTTTGCAAATGATGCGAGAGAGGGCACAGATAACAAGAGCACAAGATGATGTCAAGGTTGCAAAAGAGGCAATTATTGGAAATGCTATTGTAAATGGTAAAACACTTCCAGATGGGACTTTTTTTCAAGAACATCTCTCTCCCGTCAAAAGTAATCAACATCCACTACTCTATGTCTATGCTAATAATTTGACACAAAAAAACATCTGCTCTTTTAAAACAACCAATTTAAAAGTAAGAAAAATAACGCCTACACAGACAGTTGATATTGACAATATCGCTTTTGTTGTAGCATCTGAGGGAGCAAATCGCAACATGCAAACTGCAAAGCAAGGTAATATTGTAAAAACCTATACATATGAACTAAAAAGAGACGACAACATATCTCCTGTCAATATTGTTGAGTATTATGATGATGTTGTCGAGTGGGTGACACTAGCACAACTGCAGAGTCGCTTGGAGTGTGCACGAGAGCCACTTCGTATTGTAAACACATCACTTCCAAGTACAGATGTAAACAATTCTAATGATTATGAAGCTAAGATAGTTATAGATGGAAACTACTCAACAGCGACGCTAGTCTGTAGTTTTCCATCTTCTGATAATAATTTTTCATATGATAATAATAATTTTTCGATAACGAGTTCAGGAAATCATACACTCGGAGTTGTAGAAGTAGATTGTACTGTTACTGAAGATGAAAAAACCGTGAAAAAGAAATTTGCTATAACAGTCAATCCATAAAGTAGAGGTAGCAAATGGCACAAAACAAACCAATAGGAAAGCTCTTAGAAGAAGCTGGTTTTATTAATGAGGAGCAGATTCAAGTAGCACTGAATGTTCAAAAAGTAAATCCAATGTTTTTTGGTGAGATTCTTCAAGATTTAGATTTTGTTACCTCGAGTGAAATTGCAGAGGCTATTGCTATGCAAAATGGGCTTGAGTATGTAGATCTCTCAACTATAACTCCAACGCAAGAAGCTCTAAAATTAGTGCCATATGAAGTTGCTAAAAGCAAAAATATTTTACCTTTAAGTGTGGAAGATGGCGTGTTGGTTGTTGCTATGCAAGATGTCAATGATATTATGACCATAGATTATCTACGCAAAATATCACAAAAATCAGTCAAATTGGTAGTGGCTGATGAAGTCTCTATTGC
>DQUE01000069.1 GCA_015662405.1 Sulfurimonas autotrophica
CATAGAGAAATTCTAAAATTAATCAAATGTAGTGCCCCCGTTTTCAACAAAAGCCCTATATCTTGGGGGTTTAGTGAAAAAAATGACGAAGTCGGGAAGAGTTTAAAGGTGATATAGATTCTGTAGAGATGGGGTAATCACCCCTCTCTAATGAGGTGTAAAAGAGACTTCATCCAAAGAAAAAGCCTTTAATTTAGAAGTGATCCAGTTATAGGCTTGAGAGTTTTCATTTACAAAAAAATAGAGTGTTCCACCATCTTCATCATTTTGTACAAGTATATTTTCACTACTATCTGATTCCCACGCTGCTAATCCTTCATATTGTGTAAACTCTTTAGCAAGCACATAACTTTGTAGTGTTATCCCTTTTTCTAGTGAATAGAAAAGAAATCTTTTAGAGGCAATATCTGATACCTTTGCTTCAACAGAGGAATTTAGGTTATATATTTTGTATCCAAACCTCTCTAAAAGTTCAGATAAAAATTTTTCACTCCATAAAATTACTTTTTTCATGCATTGAGATGTCTCTAGATCTTTATTATCTCTATCTAAATAAAAAGTATTATACTCCTTGCATATATTGCTATACTCTACGCCAATACCTACTTTTTTCACACTAAACCTCTTTGATTACTTTAACATCACTTCCAACAGCAATCCCACCATACTCTAAAGGAGTTATAAAAAGACCACGTTGTCCCTTAATCAACTCTGGTAGTTCAGGGGCAAATGCATACAAATAACGATAATCTTCACACAAACCATTAACTTCAAAAAGCATCTCACCGATTTCTATAATTGAGCCTTTTTGCAAATGATACAGATCAACATCGACATAAATATCTTCCATTAAAAGCCCTCTTTCAAAAACAAGCTCTGCATCTTCAATAATGTCATAACTTTTTTTAGAAACCAAAACCATTGGCTTTATTTCACCATTGTCATAATCTCTACTCCCAACAATTCCATTTTCATCACAATCAAAACTTTCACATTTCATACGATGTCCAGAACGCATCATATCGGGCATCGTCACAAATAAAGACAGTACTTTTCCCTCATTCATTTCTTAATCCTTAATATAATTATAAAATTTGGTATGATAATAACATAATTTATCTATTCTCTTATTACTTATTGCAACTAAATAAATAACATAATGATGAGCCCCTTGCAAATTCAATCACGAAAAGCAGCTAGTTTTTCTTTATAGTCATTTTTAGATTTTAAAAAACAACTTCAATTATTTATCGAGTATTTTACACTAAATTTGCAAGTGGCTCTAGAAAGTAAAATTTAAAAAACTTTTACTTCTTGTTTTAGTGCTGTCATAACAACCCCATACCATTTTTCAATGCCTAAAAATTGATAGAAAACCCCCACTCAAAGTGAGGAATAGCCTTTTTGATAGCATTTTTCACACTCTCAAGCATACTGTACTCCAAAGAGGCAACAACACTACTCTTTTTTGAAGAGAGTCGAAGTATTGTCTGCTGATTTTTCTCATTATAGGTAAAATTGACCTCTTGGAGCAACTCCTTCTCTTTTGCAAAAAGCTCAAGATTAGCAAAATCTGTAGGAGTACTCTTTTTTGGCGTGCTTGCAGTACCTGCGGTGCTTGACGTGTTACTTTGTGACTCCTCTAAGCCATAGTGACGAAACATAAACTCCTCCATACTCGGTAGAATCTTTAACAAAAAACTTCTTGTGATCATAAAATCGACTCTATTGTTTATATCTTCGTAGTTGATTATAAGAAGAATCCTATCTTCAACTGCGTCATAAAGTGGAGTAAAGGTGTTTGCTATGATTTTTTCCATAAGAAAGAGTACACTAATTTTACTTAAAAGTAGCTCTAAATTACTCTGGCACTAATTAATTTTACAAAATATAGTGTCAGAGTTGATTAATAAATTATAAAGCTACTTTAGAGTACACTTCTCTTTGAAAACGGAAAAAGGATGCTATGTGGCTCGTAAGGTAAGGATTTTTATCAAGGACGCTTCACAACATATCTTGCTAAAAAGCCTTGATGCGATCACTCTTTTTCAAGATGCAAACGACTATGAAACCTTTTTACAGATGATTGCCACTTTAAGTGAAAAACACTCTGTTGCTATACATGCTTATGTAGTGATGCCTCACTACTTTGAATTTTTGGCAACACCTGCAGATGCAGATGCCCTGCCAAAGTTTATGCAGAGTTTAGGAAGAGGATATGTAGCCTATTTTAACAAAAAGTACAAACGAAAAGGTACACTATGGGAGGGTCGCTACAAAGCCTCACTCCTTCAAGATAGCGTATACCTCTTTGATGTGATGCGATATATAGAGAAGCAATCAAGCATGGATTATAGCTATACATCTTTGCATAGAAATCTTTTTAAAAAGGTCGATGCTATTGTCTCGCCACACAGACTCTACAGAGAGCTTGGGTTTACTGATGAGCAAAGAGCAAAGGTGTATGCAGAGATATTTCATCAAGAGCTAGACAAAGAGCGAGTCCGTTTTATCAAGCACTGTTTAACAAAGCAACTCGTTACAGCAGATGCTGATTTTTTACAAGCCATAGAGCAAAAGCTAGGTCTCTCTCTTCGAGCAAAAGAGAGAGGCAGACCAAAAAAAGAGATACAACAACAAAGGAAAAAGATGTATAAAAATTTAGTAGTATTAGACAAAGTACAACACAAGGCGTTAAAACTTAATCCACTCAAAGAGCTATCATTCGCAAAAGATCTGAAGTTTTTGCCTGTAACAGCAAGTGAAGTAGCACTTGTAGGTGCAACATTTCCTGTGGTTTTTACAGCAGATGCTGAGCCTAAGCTTATAGCGCTCATCTCTCTTGGTGGTGACAACTTAGCAATCAATCACGAAGGCAAATGGATCGCCCCTTATGTTCCCTCTTTTATAAGAAAATACCCTTTCTCACTTGCAGGAACAAAAGAGAACCCTTCACAAAAGGTTATCCTTATCGATGAAGATTCTGGACTTTTTTCAAAAACAAAAGGAAAGCAGCTCTTTACAAAAGATGGTACACAATCAGAAACACTTGAAAATGCCATAAAATTTTTAACTGCACAAGAAAAAGAAATGACCATCACTGCAAATGTTGCCAAACTCATAGCTAAGAGTGGTATTCTTGAAGAGAGAGAGATCTCTGTAGGAGAAGGGGAAGAGAAAAAAGTGCTTGTCAATGGCTTTCAAGTTGTCAATCGTGAAAAACTCCATGCCCTAAGCGATGATATCTTAGCAGACTGGGTAAGAAAAGGCATTATTACGTTAATAGATGCACACATAAAATCACTTGAGAATATACAAACCCTCTTTAATATAGCGCACCAAAGACAAAACTAACTTTAGGATAGACAATGAACAAACAAACAAAAGGTGCCATTGGGCAAACCAAACTTGAGAAGGTACTCAAAGAGACAAAAAAGTCATTTATCTATGTAGGCTTTTTTAGTTTTTTTATCAACCTTCTCATGTTAGTACCGTCTCTCTACATGCTACAAGTATATGACAGAGTCATGGCAAGCCGTAGTATAGAGACACTGATACTCTTAACCATCATTGTCGCCTTTTTATTTCTAACCATGGGAATACTAGAGGTTATACGATCAAGAATCCTCGTAAGAATTGGCAACAAAATAGACATAGCACTCAATGGGTACCTCTTTGATGTTATATTTAATCAAGCACGACTTGACCCAGCACATGCTTCTTCAATGCCTATTACTGATTTGATCAAGATAAGACAATACATGACAGGCAATGGAGTTTTTGCATTTTTTGACTCTCCATGGTTTCCTATTTATCTGTTTGTTATGTATCTTTTTAGTCCATGGTTTGCAGCATTTACAGTTTTCGCTGCACTTGTCATTATGACAATTACTATCATTAACGAAAAAACAACAAAAAAAGATTTGATAGATGCCAATAAAATGAACAATCTTGCAATGCAGTATCTCAATAAAAACCTGCAAAATGCAGAAGTAGTCCATGCTATGGGTATGAATGAAAATATCAAAAACAGATGGCTAGAGAAGCACCACACTTTCTTACAAATACAATCAACAGCAAGTGACAAAGCAGGAAAATGGGCAAATATGAGTAAAACGCTCAGACAACTCTTTCAATCTTTAACCTATGGTATAGGGGCTTACCTTGCTATAAAAGGCTTAATATCTCCAGGAGTTATCATTGCTGGTGCTGTTTTGATGGGGAGGGCTTTGCAACCACTTGATCTACTAACAAATAGCTGGAAAGGGTTTGCTGATGCAAAAGAGGCATATAAGCGACTAAACAATCTTTTAAAAGAGGTTCCAGAGCTCCCAGAGACTATGCAACTACCAGCACCAAAAGGTGAAATACGGGTAGAAAATATTGTTGTAGCACCACCAGGCTCAAAAACAGCTACCCTTAAAGGTGTCACTATGATGATACCACAAGGAACAGCAGTTGGTATTATAGGTCCAAGTGCATCAGGAAAATCGACTTTTGCACGTGCAATCCTTGGTGTATGGCCACTCGTTGCAGGAAAAGTACGACTCGATGGTGCAGATATTCATCAATGGGACTCTGTAGATTTAGGAAAATATCTTGGCTATTTACCTCAAGATATAGAGCTTTTTGAGGGAAGCATTAGTGAAAATATCAGCCGTTTTACAGAGGTAGATGCACAAAGTGTCGTCGAAGCTGCTAAGATTGCAGGTGTGCATCAGATGATTTTAAGTCTGCCAAATGGGTATGATACTATAGTAGGTGCAGGTGGTAGCACACTCTCGGGAGGACAAAGACAACGCATAGGTCTTGCGCGGGCACTCTACAAAAAACCACCAGTAATTGTTTTAGATGAGCCAAACTCCAATCTTGACGAAGATGGTGAAAGAGCGCTTTTAAATGCTATTTTACAGATGAAACAAAATGGAAGTACGATTATCCTTATAACACACAGACCAAACATTTTGGCAGCTGTTGATAATTTGGCCGTTTTTGCACAAGGTACGCTCACAATGTATGGTGCAAAAAATGATGTGCTTGCAAAATTAAATCAAAATGCAAAACAGAAACAGAAGCAACAAGCGCAGCCTAAACAAGCTGCTCCTGTAGTAAAGATGACAAAACCAGGAGAGACTTCATGAATCAAAGCAATCTACCCGACACAAATGATCTTAAATATATCAGAATCGGTCTCATCGTAGTCTTTTTAATTTTTGCAGGACTTGGCACATGGGCTGCTTTTGCTGAGCTAGAGTCTGGTGTTCCAACAGGAGGACAAGTTGTTGTAGCCTCTAACAAAAAGAGTATTCAGCACCTTGAGGGAGGCATTATTGAAGCTATCTATGTAAAAGATGGTGATCATGTCAAAAAAGGTGACAAGCTTATCAAATTCAGCACCATTCAATCACAATCTGAACTCAACTCAATTTTAGCAAACTACTATGAGAACATTGCACTTAGAGATAGACTCATTGCTGAAAACAGAGGAGAAAAGAGCATACACTTCTCAAAAGAGCTCGATGAACTCCCTAGCGATAAAAAAGAGAAGATAATACAAAGACAACAAGAGATATTTAAAAACGAGACAGGCTACATGCATAAAAATGAGCTTGTAGCAAATCAAAAAGTCAAATCTTTGCAACAGCAGATCGCAAGTTTAGAAGAGGTGATTGCCGTTAAAAATGCTCTTTTAGTATCCTACAAAAATGAAGCAAAAGAGCAATCAGAGCTGCTACAAGATGGGCTAGTTGATAAAGTCAAACTTATCGATGCACAAAGACGCATTCGCTCTATTGAGTCTGATATTCTCTCAAATCAATCAGAGATTAAAAAGTATAGAGCACAAATTGCATCGATACAGACACAATACCAGCTCGATAAAGAGAAATTTTTTACCGATTTAAATACAAAACTCAGTAAAGCACAGACTAGCATTGAAGACCTTAGCGCAAGAAGTAAGAATCTCAAAGACAAACTTTTACGAACAATCATAAAGTCACCTGTTGATGGTGTTGTGATGAATTTAGCATTTCATACAATAGGAGCTGTTGTCTCTCCTGCAAAAGTGTTAATGGAGATCGTACCAAAAGATGCTCCACTTGTTATAGAGGCAAAACTCTCACCAGAATATATAGATTTGGTAGCAGTTGGGCATAAAGCGAGCATGACATTTCCATCATTTCAGATGAAAGGTCTTTTGGTTGATGATATTCAAGGAGAGGTAACTTTTGTCTCGCCTGATATTACAGTCGATAAAGATGGGCTTGCCTACTATAGCGTGAAGTTAAAAATCACAGATGAGGGTAAAGAGGTTCTGCAAAAAAATACTTTAGAGATACAAGCTGGGATGCCAGTAAGTATCATTATAAAGGCGGGCGAACAAACAACGCTTGAGTACCTCTTAAAACCGATGACTAAGATGCTTAAAAAAGCATTTTTAGAGCAATAAAGAGGAACAGATATGGCACATAAAAAAATAGTCTCTCTTTTTCTTTTCGCCCTTTTTTCAACTACTCTAAATGCTAAAGAGCTTCTCTTTAGCACAGCTTATGATTTGGCGATGCAAAACGCAAACCAACTCCAATCAGCAAAGTATATGCACCTTAGCGATAAAGAAGCTGTAGCACAAGAAAAAGCGGCACTCTATCCACAAATCGATCTCAGCGCGTACTATAAAAAGACAAGATATGTAGCAAATCCAGATGAGACAGTAACAAGACAAAGTCTTTTAAACTATACACTCTCTCTCAAGCAGTCGATTTATAATGCTGAGACTTGGAGCAGAATCGATATGCAAAAGCTACGAAGTAAATACTCATTAATAAAAGTAAAATATCAGGCACAACAGCTCGCACAAGATGTTTTTAAAGCATACCTCAATATTTTACGAACAAAAAATAAAATAGTAGCACTGCAATCATATCTTACTTATGAGGAGTCTAAACTCGAAGCACTCCAAAAAAAGTATGCTATGGGACTTACTAGTAAAATGGATCTTTTGCAAATACGTGTCGATAAAGATTCATCAAAGATAGATCTTGAAAAAGAGAAGAGATTGTTGCAAGTTTACAAACTGCAACTTGAGCACTTCATTGGAAAAATGAACTACACCATTCCAACAATAGATATACAAAAAAATATCTCACCTGCTTTAGCACAAATGAGAAATACTATCATAAAAATAGATAACTCTCTAGAGATAAAACAGGCAAAAATTCAAGTTGCACTTGCAAACAAAACCATTAAAAATGCCTTTTCAGGGCATCTTCCTAATGTAAGCCTTACTGCCTCTTATGCAAAATATGATACAGACACACCAACAATCGATGCTCCATTTAACAACACTGGCAATATTATGGTAAATATCAACATACCACTCTTCAAAGGAGGCTACACCTCATCACAAGTAGAATCCGCAAAACTCAAGTATCAAGCAGCCATACAAGATCTCCTTGCTACAAAGAAAAAAGTCGCCCTCTCATACAAAGAAGATTTTACAAACTTCAATGCTGCCTTACACTCTGTTTTTATGTACAAAGAGGCGTATGAGTCTGCAAAACTTTTTGCTCAGGCGATAAATGAAGGATACAAAAAAGGGTTAAAGAGCATTATAGATGTAAATGATGCACAAGCAAAAATGTATAATATTAAATACAAATATATTGACAACTTATACACAATGATCAATGCTTATGTCGGTCTACTTGTAGAGACAAATAGCTTTGAGAATTTAAAATTTTTAGATCAACTACTACAGGAGAATATAGAATGAAAAAAGCCATAGTAACAGGAATTACAGGACAAGATGGAGCCTACTTGGCAGAACTACTTTTACAAAAGGATTATATTGTCTATGGAACATATAGAAGAACATCATCAGTTAACTTTTGGAGAATCGAAGAACTTGGTATAAAAGAGCATGAAAACCTTCATCTCATAGAGTATGATCTCACAGATCAAGCTAATTCTATACATATGGTAAAAGATATAGAGCCTGATGAAATTTATAACTTGGCAGCGCAAAGTTTTGTTGGTGTATCATTTCAGCAACCTTTAGCAACTGCGCATATTACAGGGCTTGGTTGTGCACATCTGCTTGAAGCTATACGCATAGTTAATCCTAAAATCAAGTTTTATCAGGCATCTACTTCTGAAATGTTTGGAAAAGTACAAGAGATACCACAAAAGGAGACGACTCCTTTTTGGCCAAGAAGCCCCTATGGTGCCGCTAAAATGTATGCACATTGGATGGTTGTAAACTACAGAGAATCTTATGACATGTTTGCATGTAGTGGTATTCTTTTTAATCATGAATCCCCTCTTCGTGGGCGTGAATTTGTGACAAGAAAGATTACAGATAGTGTAGCAAAAATTAAACTAGGTAAACTTGATTGCATAGAGCTAGGAAATATGGATGCTAAGCGTGATTGGGGTTTTGCAAGAGACTATGTAGAGGGGATGTACCTTATGCTTCAAGCCAAAAAGCCTGATACCTATGTTTTA
>DQUE01000079.1 GCA_015662405.1 Sulfurimonas autotrophica
AATGTAACTACTGTTATACAACACAGTAGTTACTTTTTCTATAATATACTATAATACTTCAGACAATTAGTTCTATACAAACATAATTCCATATAAAAGGAAGATCCCATCATACAGTCATTTATAATTACAGGATTTTTAGGTGTTGGAAAAACCACCATGCTTACTAATACTGTCAAAAAATATTTTCAAGATAAAAAAATTGCAATAGTGGTCAATGAGTTTGGTGATATAGGTGTTGATAGCAAAATTCTCACTAATGTGCACAGTGAAGTGCTTGAAATATCAGAAGGATGCATTTGCTGTAAATTAGCACAAGAATTCGAAAGTGGAGTTACTGAAATCATACATAAATATCAACCAGAAATCATCTTTGTCGAAACATCTGGTGCTTCAGAGCCTTTTCCAATTTTTCTCTCTTTACAAAATCTTGGTATATCAGTTGAAGGCATTATCTGTGTAGTTGATGCAAAAAATTTTGCTACCTATAAAGACAATTCAACTGCAAAGTATCAAATAGGCGGTTCTAATATCATAGTACTTAATAAAGTCGATTTGGTAACACCCCAAGAGCTAGAAAAGGTAAAAAAAGAGGTTGTAGAGATAAAAGAAGGCTACAATATTAAGAATAATCTTACTGGTGTACCGATATTTAACAGCTATATAATCCACCATGCACAACAAGGTCTTGTTAACAAAGAAGTCTTTGAAGGTCTCTATAAAATAGAAGAGGTTATTGGACTTGCTAAAGATTATAAACACGATGAGCATACTACAAATGATTCTATCACACAAAAAGTAACATACCTTAAAGAAAACATAGCATTTGGTGACATAGACAGACTATTAAAAGCACTTCCTAAGAGTATTTACCGATTAAAAGGGATTGTAAAAGTTACCGATGTACCCAATCCTATATTTATTAACTACTCTTTTGGTGATGCAAGCTATGAAGAACTACCCGAGTATAATGAAAGTTCGATTTTAATACTCATTGGAGAACACATAGAGGACGACGTAAAGCTACTGTGTCAAACATTTCCTTTTTTAATCCTTCCGCAATTCAGCATAAATAAATAATTTATGCTGTGTATATTCTACACACTAAGATTTAATTATTCGTTATAAAATCATCCATACAGAAAACCCCACTCTCGCATATAAGGCAATTTAGCCAAAAATAGATTATAAAATTTTATAAAATTTTATATATAATATATTTAAGTTTTAATTATGTTTATTGTTATATTTTTCTAAAAACTCCTATAATATAGGAAATAGAGAAAATTACTTTTATAATAAACCCTGATTTATTATAAAATAAATAGAAATTTTAACCCTAAAATGGTTTATAATCTTAAATATATATTTTAATTATTAAACTTAACTGTAGGTTAGGCTATTTCAATGTAATTTATCGAAACTTTTTCGTATTCGTACTAAATTAGGAGGTAACAATGTTAAAGAAAATAACAGAAGGTCCGGCTGGGTATATGCCCACATCCGCACCATATATGGGAGTTGAACTTGCACCGGAAGGGCAAGCTTTGCTTTATGGAAATAAAGTGAGTGAAGAAGAGGCTATGCGCGATGCTGCAAGAGCACTTCTTACAAAAGAGAATCCAACAATTTTCCCTGGTCCACAAATATTATGGGACTGGAAAAATGATATTGCAGAAAAAGCAGAAGCACTTTTAGAATTAGCCTCTGAAATTCCAAACTGTAAAATAATTCCAATGCCAGACTATAGACCAAAATATCCGAAAATTGATGTGAAGGCAGAGATTAATCCTAATCACCCTAACCTCACAATTTTAGATAACAAAATCAAAGCATGTATTTTTGTTGGTGTACACTGTCACTATGCAAATCTATCTCTTAGAATGATACGTGCAGGTACCGATTGTTACACTATAGCATTATGTGCTTATATGGGTCATGAAGAGGCAATGGTATCAATCAGAGACCTTCATGCAGAAGATATTCAAAAATTTAAAGAGATCATAATTGAAGAGAGAAACAAACTAGGAATTGAGTGGGAAACTACTTTACCACCTAAAAATCCATCTTTACCTAAAGAAGATTTGACTACATTGTCACCAGCTGATTATGGTGAGTATAGAAGTCTCATCATGACAAGAAAAGGTGAACATGTTACTGAAGTTGAATAAAGGAGATAATCAATGAGTCCAAATCCAGAAAAAAAATTAGAAAAAAAATTAGTAGATATCAACTATCTGTTAAAAGAAGCTCCAAGAGAGAAGCACTTTATTACAGGTGCTCAGGCAATGGCTGAAGCTGTTAAGAGAGCAAGTGTTGATATGGCTATCGCATACCCTATTACACCACAATCAGAGGTAATGCACCTTGTTGGTGATATTTATGCACAAGGTCACATTAAGGAGTACTATAGAGCAGAAGAAGAGCTTGGTACAATGTCTGCTATCGCAGGTGCTGCAAGAGCAGGCGTACGTCTTTTCACAGCAACATCAGGACCAGGATTACTTCGTGGTTTAGAAGCGATTGTTTCATGGCCAGGTCACCGTGTGCCAGCTGTACTTGGTATATTAACGCGTGTTATCAACGCACCACTATCTATTCAACCAGATAATATTGAAATGGCATATATGATGCATTGTGGTGCAGTAATGTTACACGCTGAAAATCAGCAAGATACATTTGACTTTACATTAGCTGCATTTGCTATTGCTGAAAAAGTCGATGTTTACATTCCTGTTGCAGTTGCTACAGAAGGTTTCTTTGTAACACATGCAAAAGGGTATGTTGAGATGACACCGGAAGATATGGCACTTAATGAGTTTGATCCTGTTGCTGCACCTGTTCCTGCTATGGATAATGAAACACCACCAGCAAGAATTCAAAGAGATGCACCTGTACAAAAGTCAAACTTTATGAGTTACTTAATTCATGCTGTATGGCAACAAGAGATCTGGGATTCAAACAGACGTGCAATGAAATATATCTATGAATATCTTGGTGGTCCAATTGAGGTTCAAAACCCTGAATCTGATGTCTTCCTTATTGCTTCTGGCTGTGCAGCTGCACAGGCAAGAGAAGCATGGAGATATGCGCAAGAAGCTGGTTTAAGTGTTGGACTTATTAAAGTAAGATCTATTAGACCATTCCCTGTAGATGAGATCAGAGAAACTGTTAAAAATGCAAAAGCAATAATAGTACCTGAGCATAATATTATCGGTTGGTTATGTAAAGAAGTAAAAGCAGCTATTCCAAATGGTGGAATTGTTACAGAGGGACCAAGAGTATATGGTGGTATGACACTTCCAGTTGAGTTGATTATGAAAGAGATTCATAACTCACTTGGCTTAGAATACGACCTAAAACTATAATAAGGAGATAAAATGAGTTTAAAATATATAACTCCAGTAGAGAGATTTAAGAAGTATCTACCAAAAGATTATGTAGAACTAGTTGACTACGGTCCATTTGGTAAGACACAAGAAGAAGCTGGCCCAGGTAACATGGGGCAGTTTAAAGAATTAGTTGAAGAGCACCCTATGTGTTCAGGTTGTTGGATGGCATACTACATCAGATTGATTTTCGCTTCACTTCCAAACCCTGAAGACACTGTAACATTAGGTACAGCTGGTTGTGGTCGTTTGGCTATTTCTCAAGCTGCAGTACCATTTATTTATGGTAACTACGGTGACCAAAATGCTATGGCTTCTGGACTTACACGTGCATTTAGATTGCGTTTTCCAGATAAAACAAAAGATGTTATTACTATTGCCGGTGACGGTGGTACTATGGATATCGGTTTTTCAATGACTATGCACTCATGGATTCGTGGTGAAAAATTTACTACAATCATGCTTGACAATGAAGTTTATGGAAATACTGGTGGTCAATCATCAGGTATGTCTCCAAAAGGTGCTATTTTGAAAATGGCTCCAAAAGGAAAAGACTTCGGTAAAATGCCAGCAACAGAACTTGCAAGAGCGGCTGGTTGTGTATATACTGTAAGAATGTCTCCAACAAACATCAAAAAAGCGGCTAAAATTATTAGACGTGCAATTTTTGTAGCTCGTGAAGTTGGACCAACATTCATTCATGCATATACATCATGTAATATTGAGTACTCAATTCCTACACATGAAGTATTTGCAGATGCAAAAGCACAGGAGAAAGATCGTTTTACATTCGAAGAGTACATGACTGATGAAGCAAAAGAAGTAATTGAACGTGTAGAAGCTGAAGAAAAAGCAGCTAGAATGGCAAGAAAAGCTCAGAAAACAGAGGCGGTAAACTAATATGGCTGATAAAACAAAGAAAAAAAGATATAACATACGTATTTCTGGATTAGGTGGACAAGGTGTTGTAACAACAGCTCACATTCTTGGTTCAACAATGGATAATGCAGGACAATATGCATCATTGGTACCATTTTTTGGTTCTGAAAAAAGAATGGCACCTGTTGAAGCTTATGTAAGAGCTTCTACAGAGCCCATTTATGAAGTTGGTGAAGTTGTATATCCTGATATAATCATGATTTACCACTCACAAGTTGTAACACATGGTAAATCTTATACGATGCCATTTTACACAGGGTTGAAGCCTGATAGTTTGATTATCATCAACTCTGAAGTAAATGTACTTGATGAAGATGATATAAAAGTTTTAAAAGATTTAAGAGCTACTGTTGTCCAATTTGATGCTACAAAACTTGCACTTGATCTTGCAGGTACAGAACTAGCAACAAATATGGCAATGATGGGTATGATGCTTGGGCTTATCAATCTTGTAAGTATTGATAATATTGAAACAGCGGTAAAAGAGCGATTCCTTGGAACATCATTCGTATCGTCTGGTGGTACAGCTATGCTTGACTCCGCTATAGAGAAAAAGTTCAAGAAAAAAGAAGAATTACTGCAAAAAAACATGGATGTAATCAGTAAAACTTTTGAAATGGCAGACTCTATCGATCTTGATACTGAAGATTTAATCATTAAATTCGATATATAAAAAGGAAAATAAATGTATTATGTAGCAAAAGTGAATTCTGACATGTGTGCTGAGTACAAGTGTAATACTTGTACTTTGTATTGTC
>DQUE01000189.1 GCA_015662405.1 Sulfurimonas autotrophica
CGATCAAACAGTGTTTTTGCTTTTTTCAAAGATGCCATTTTGATATATCTCTTTTTTTCTAAATAATCAAGCCCTTTTTTTCCTAAAAAATAATTCACACATGACCCAAATGTATTGCCTAGTGTTGCAACACTTAAGAGAGCATAAATATTATGGCCAGCCATAATATCATAAGCTAGTACTGCCTCACTTACTACCGGTAAAAATGTTGCAGCACTAAACGCACTCAAAAAAAGCGTAAAATAGACCAAATTACAAAACTTTTGCTTTGTTGTTTCGTAAATAATAAAGCGTTGCTTTAATAATATCGTCATCATCCCTTGAATCAGATTTTATCGTCTCTTTAGAGTCATTGGTGTAAGTAAATGTAATATTTTGCCCATAATTTGCTATGGTTTTTATTTTTTTCTCTAACGATAAAAGCTTTATAACCATAAGGGCAAAAAACTGTTTGGTAGGAGTGTCTAGTTCACCAAAACGATCAATGACCTCCTCTTCAATTTCATAAATTTCTATTGCAGTTTCACATTGAGAGAGTCTTCTGTATATATCCAATCGCAGTCTGTCTTCTTTTACAATCTCATCACTAATAAATGCAGATATAGTAAGCTTGACATCTACCTTTGCTCTCTCTCCTTTAGCACTATTACTTAACTCTTTTATAGCATCTTCAAGCATTCTCAGATAGAGCGAATAGCCTATATTTTTAATGTGTCCACTTTGTGCATCACCAACAAGATTTCCACCACCGCGAATCTCTAAGTCATGATGTGCAAGCACAGAGCCTGAACCCAAAAAGGAGTTTGATTCAAGTGCCAAAAGTCGTTTTTTTGCCTCATCTGTAAGGTTTTCTTTGTTTTGTACAATCAAATAGGCAAAACCTTCACTCTCTCCACGACCAACACGTCCTCGAAGCTGGTGTAGATCTGCCATTCCAAATCTATCTGCACCATCTACAATAATAGTATTGACACGAGGCATATGAATACCACTCTCAATGATAGAGGTTGCCATCATCAAGTCATACTCCCCTGCTTCAAACTTTAACAGCTCTTTTTCGCTCTCGAGTGCTGCTACTTTTGAATGCAGCATGACAATTCTCAAATCCGGTAAAAGCGCTTGCAACTCTCCCTTTTTAATTGACATATGATCGATTGAGTTATGCACATAAAAGATCTGCCCACCACGACGCAACTCTCTAAGTATTACCTCTTTTATCAATTTTTCATCATACTCTTTGACAAATGTTCTCACTCCCTGTCTCTGCTTAGGTGGCGTCAAAAGCTGACTCATTGTTTTAATAGAGCTGAGTGCCTGATTGAGTGAACGCGGAATCGGTGTTGCACTCATAGAGAGCAGATGCACATTATGATAGAGCTCTTTGATCTTCTCTTTTTGCTTCACACCAAATTTATGCTCTTCATCTATAATAACAACGCCAAGCCTCTTAAATGTAAGTCCAAAGAGTGCATGTGTTCCAACAACACAATCTATCTCCCCACTTGCAAGCCCTTGAATAACTGCTTTTTTCTCTTTTGCAGTTACAAATCTGTCAAGTTTTGCATAACGAATACCTAAACCTGCAAAACGCTCATCCAAAGAGCGCCAATGCTGAGCAGAAAGCAGTGTTGTGGGAACAATAAATGCCGACTGATAGCCTGATCTATATGCTGCATAGATAGTATTGAGCGCAATTTCTGTCTTTCCAAAACCAACATCTCCACTGAGCAATCTATCCATAATATGACCTGAACTCATCTGCTGCAAAATTGCATCAACTGCCTCTATTTGATCCTCTGTGTATTCAAATCCTGCAAGTGCTTGAAACTCTTGTAACTCTTTTTTTGCAAGTGAAATTTTCGGTGCTTTTATAAGTGCTCTTGTAGCAGCAGTATGCACAATCTCTCCTGCAATTTCAAGAAGTCTTTTACGCACTTTTGCTTTGAGTTTGCCAAAACTTCCTTTTCCAAGCCTATCAAGTACAGGTGTTGCACCTCCTCCTGCAATATAGCGATCAATAAAATCTAAATTCTCTACAGGAAGCAGTACTTTGTCATCACCAACATATTTAATGACTATAAAATCTTTCACCCCTCCAAGAATCTCTGCTTGTTCAATCTTTTCAAAAACTCCTACACCATAATCTTCATGGACAACATAATCACCAGCTTTTAGATCATCTAAGAGAATTGAACTCTTTCTTCTGCGCCGTTTTCTCTCTGGCTTATTAAGCGATACCACTAACTCATCAGGTGTTACAATATTGACTATATAGGGTGCTTTTATGATTGTTATATTGTCTGTATCGTAAATACCTGCTTGTTTCAAGGTAGCATTATTTGCAGCAATGAGTGTTATCTTTTTATTATTATGCACTTGTAAAAGTTGTGCGACATTTGTCACAACAAGCTCTTTTACCGCATCATCCGCTTCTAAAATCTCTACATTAAAAGCGTCTCTTGGAAGTTGTGGATTATTGATTCCATACGCATCTTTTAAAAGATTATCTAAATTTCTTACAAGTTTGACATTTTTGTCTGCTAAAAAATTTTCTGCTAACTCATCAAGATGCCAAAAACCTAGCGAAGCGATATCTCTGCTGAGTGTATCAAATGGACTCTTTTCTATTTTCTCATTCAGTAGATTATAGTTTTTTTCATCCAGAGCATAAAAAGCACTTCTTATCTCTAAGCGCTCCAACTCATCACCAACTGTTCTTTGTGATTCAAGTAAAAACTCTTTTATCTGCTCTATCTCATTATCAAAGAGTGAAATTCTCACAGGATTACATGTCAGAGGCACAAAAATATCTATAATATCTCCACGAAAAGAGATCTCTCCCTCCACCTGAACCATATCGACAAAACTATAGCCCCAATAGAGCATCTGTTCTTTAAACTTTTTTAAAGCAATTGTCTCTCCAAACTCCAAAGTCATACTACCTAGTATCTCTCTTTTTGGCAGATGAAAAAGCAATGTTTTTAAAGGAGAGATTATAAGTGGTTTTTTCGTGCTATTGTAATATTTTTGTAGTAAAAAAAAGAGTTCATGGAGCTCCTCTTTATAAGATCGTAAATCATCTCCATAGCTTGGTCTAAAATCGGGAAACACAATCACATCTTGCTCAAAGAGCTTAGCTACACTCTCAAGTGCATGTGCCTCTTTGGCATCTTCACAAATGAGAAGATCAACTCTCTCCTTTGCTCTCTTTTTGAAGTGATGGAATAAAACCGCCTGAGACATTAATTGCCTGTCTCTATTTTTGATGTGCTTGAAGTAGTACCTTTTTTTGGTGCAGTATCTTTTCTAATAGATTTTCCCTCAAAAACTCCCTTAGCCTCAATTACTAATTCAGCAGAAGTAATTTCACCATTAACATGACCCGCTGCTTTTATCTCTATCCTATCGGCATGAACACTCCCCTCTACGAGCCCTTGAACAATTAAACGTTTTGCTGTAATATCACCTTTAATATGTCCATTCTTTCCAACATTCACCTCCGTAGTAGAGTGAATCAATCCTTCCAACTCTCCGTCTATATACAAGTTACACAAAAGTTCTATTTCGCCTTTGATTTTCGCTCCAGTTGTGATAATTGTCGTGTTTGTGTCCGTTTTACCACCTTGATTAGTGATGTCGCCACTATTAAAGATTGCCATGGTACTCTTTTCTCCTTTTCAAATATTTCGTTATAGTTTTGTTGTGTCCATTTTACAAAATAGTATGGGTTTAATGCACGATGCATAAACCGTATTTCATAATGCAAATGTGGCCCATTACTGAGTCCCGAATTGCCTGTATAGGCAATAAGTTCCCCTTTTTTTACAAATTGACCTGATTTTACCACAATTTTATTTAAATGCCCAAAGTATGTCTTAAACCCATATACATGTGCTAAAATAATCAATTTTCCAAAACCACTTCGCTTGTGTATACCTGCCCATTCCACTATTGCATCTGCTGTTGCATAGACAGGGGTCTTGAGTTTTGCTTTCATATCAATACCACGATGAAACTCCTGTTTTTGCAGTATAGGGTGTGCTCGCTTGCCAAACTTGCTTGTTATTCCACGATACTCAATAGGAGAGCCACTTGGAATAAGCTCAAGCAGTGTTGCACGGTGTGTAGAGTTAAGCATAGTCATATTTACTCTATCAGCTAAAGAGTCATCTGCAATTGGCTTGAGTCCTATAAGTGTTTCGATCTGAGACAAAGAGTCTGAAAGTTCATCAAGTTCTTTTTCTTTTTGCAAAAGGGATTGCGTAGTACGATTCATAGTTGCTTGCAACTCCTGGTTTTTATGCAGCATCTTTTCATATGCTTGTACCACTTCTCTCTTCTTTGCTTGGAGTTTATCCATACTGGCATTGAGATATAAGATTGTTCCTGAAGCAATCAATGCAATAGTGAGCAGAAACAACCCTGCGTACAAAAAAGCTTTTTTTATAAACTTATGCACATTAAATTGTTTAACACCGTTATCATCATGAATAGTAACTGTAAAATGATTATCCACTATACTCCTTTAAAAATATTTCTATCACACGAAAAGAGCCAAAAACCAAATAATTTTCATCACTCTTGAGTGTTTCAAATTTTTTATTCTCAATTCCTAAGCGCTCCATTACATGTAACAATTTATCTCTTTGTTCTATTCTCTCATCATCAACATCTATAATCTCTATATGGAGTATAATCGGTTTTAAGATTTGGAGAATCTCTTCATATTTTTTATCTCTATAACTATTATAAACCAATATATATTTATTCTCTTTTAATGTCTCACATATTCTTTTGGCTGCTAAAACATTATGTCCTACATCAACAAGTACATTTTTGCCAACTTGTGAAAGTCTGCCAAAGAGTTTTGCATTGTCAAAATTCTCTGCCTTATAGGCAATATCCAAACTCTTTAAAGCAGCAATACTCAGCATTAAATTTTCTTGCAAATACTCTGCAAGCATATTTTTTTCTGTTATCTGCTCAATTTTTTCAAAATCATTCGCATCAAGTAAGCTCTCATAATTCACAATTACTACATTTCTCTTTTTTGCTACTTCCTTGGCAACTGAAAAGACTTCTTTATAGGGCTGTTTGCCTAAAATAGCCTTCCTCTTTATAGCATTTAACTTTGTTGTTGCAATGGACTCTATGTCTGAACCTAAAAAAGCTTCATGGTCAAACCCAATAGGTGTCACTAAAGTTAAAATATTTTCAAACACGGCAGTTGCATCATATTCACCACCAAGTCCTGCCTCTAAGACTACATAATCACACTCTTGGTAGATAAAGAGTGCTAAAAGAGTTGTATATTCAAAATAGCTAAGTAGCTCCGCATCCTCTGCTGATAGGAGTGATAAGAGTTTTTGGTGCGCTTCATTAAGCAGTGCACTGTCCACATCTGCTCCATTGAGCCAAATGCGCTCATTGAATGATATAATATGTGGAGAGGTGTAATGCCCTGTATGAAAACCTAAAGAGTGCAAAGCAGATGCTAAAAAACGCCCTGTAGTACCCTTACCATTTGTCCCTACTAAATGGATAATTTTTGGTATTTTTAGTGCACTTTTAATATTTTCATACACCCTAGGCATACGAGTATAATCAATTTTTTCATAATAGAGTGGCTTTTTTTGCAGAAATTTTTCTAACACTGTTATTTCTTATACTCCACTCTGTTTCTTCCCTCTTTTTTTGCTTTATAGAGATATTCATCAGCAGAATTGATAGTAGCTTCTAAAGAGACATGATCTGAGCGTTGCGCAACACCTGCGCTTACTGTAACTATAATCCGTTTTCCTTTATATACAAAACGTGCTTTTTCAACATGTTTTCTCACTTTCTCAGCAAAAATCACACCTCCTTGCAAGTCTGTCTCACTTAAGAGTGCTAAAAACTCTTCACCACCAAAACGTCCCACGATATCAACTGTTCGACTCTCTTTTTTGAGTATTTTTGCAAAAGCACTCAAAACGGCATCGCCGGCGTCATGTCCATAAATATCATTTACTTTTTTAAAGTAATCTATATCTAACATTACAACTACAAAGTTACGACCATAACGCTTGTACTCCTCCTCTTTTGTATTCAGAAACTCATCAAGTGCGCGCTTATTATAGAGTTTTGTTAAAAAATCCTCTTTTGACTCTTGCTTCACTGCTTCAAGCTCTTTTTCAAGTGCATGTACTTTTTTGCTCAAAGCTTTTACTTCATCATTATGATCTTTTAAGTCTTTACTTAAAAGTTGGGTATTCTCTTCTAAAGCCACTGCTATGGTAAAGAGTTTTTTATGTGCTAATGCAAAATTTATTGCTGATTCTTCATTAAAAGATTCTAACTCTTTTTTAATTTTTTGTATCTCACTATTTGAGCTATCAGAACTCTCTATCATATTTATGAGTCGAAGTGATAATTTATCTAAAACACCATCAATAGATGCAACCATCTCTTTTACAGTCTCTTTGTCAAGAGCAATTCGTAAAGATATGGCAGATTTTATCTCATTTTCTACACTATCGCTCTCTATTAAAGCAGGGTTATTCCTAATCTTCTCACTTAAAGAGGCTATCGTATCATTCACACTCGAGGCAATTGAAGGAACAAAAGAAGCGATGAGGAGTTTTGCCATTTTTTGTAGAGTAGCACTTTGTACATCTTTAGATGCTAAATGTAAATTTTTTATAGTTTTTTGTAAATCATTTGTATCTACTTCGCCATACTCTTTTAGTTTTTGTAAAAAAGTATCATCATAAGTTGTCAAAAAATTCACCCATCGTTGACGAAACTGATTAAGCTGTTCAGACCGTGCACCATTTTCTAAAAGATCAACTGTTTTTTGTGCTAGTTCACTCGCTTCTTTATTATGCAAAACCATAATAACCTGTAAAATTCTTTTGGCTAGGAGTGTTTGTGATTCAAGTGTTTCTGAGCATCGCGTAGGGCTTGTTCTATTGAGTTTTGCAATTAAAAAACGAATAAGTTCATACATCGTTTTAATATTATAATTTTTTAACTCTTTTTGCAAATCTTTATTCATCATCGCAGAAAATTTTGTCAAATACTGACAATCTTCAATTTGTATCTTTGCTTTTTGCGCTTCTTTACAAAATGCTTCAGCATAAAAGTCAGGAGTTAGCAACTTCCCCTCAAGTTGTAATCTTTTAATAGCTCTGCTGATAACTGTTTGTATTGACATTTATATACTTCTCCATATCATAATCTTGATCCCTCTGCTGAAATTTGTGCCGCAAATGATGCAATTGCTTTTATCGCACTGAATTTTATTGCATCAAATCGTTCTTGATCTGTTATAACCGCATTTGGAACAACAGAAAAATCATAACTACCTCTCGCTGTATAATTCTTTTTACTACTTTTTGATTCTCTAGTTATTTTTAAA
>DQUE01000042.1 GCA_015662405.1 Sulfurimonas autotrophica
TGCAAAACCCACAACATCCAAACCGCTCTTTGCAAACGATGCTGCCAAATATCCACCAACACCACCTAAGCCAACAACTGCAATTCTCATCTTTACTATCCTTTTTTCTTCACTGCATTATAAATAATATTATATAATAGCATTCATAAAAAAGGAGCCCTATGCCACGCATTGCTAGCGACAAATTTTATTTAGTAGCACTGAAAAAATATGCAATGAGTTTGCGTTGAGAGTGGAGTTTTAGAAATAATGTGTGCAATTTTTGGCATAATCGGCAAATATAATGAACAGCAGGCAAAAAGTGCTTTGGCACTTCTTTCGCATCGTGGACCTGATCATTGTGGCATTACACAAAAAGAGAACCTCTTTTTTGCCCATCAGCGTTTAAGCATTATAGATACTCATCACAGAAGCAACCAACCACTCAAACACAACAATATTTTGCTCTCATTTAATGGTGAAATATACAACTTTAAAGAGCTAAAAGATAGCCTCGATTTTGATTTTCAAACAGAGAGTGACACTGAAGTGATCATCGCTGCTTATCTCAAATGGGGTGTTGATTTTGTTCATCATCTGCGAGGTATGTTTGCCATAGCCCTGCTTGATGGAGAGAGACTCTATCTGTTTCGTGATCGACTCGGAAAAAAACCACTCTTTTATATGGAAGGAAAAAGTTTTATTTTTGCCTCTGAGATAAAAGCACTCAAACCATTTTTATCTACATATAAACTCAACAATGATGCACTGCTCTCTTATCTCTCTTTTTTAGCACCAACTCCGCCACATACTTTTTATGAGGGTATTAAAAAACTCGCAGCGGGTGAGTATCTTACATGGGAAAAGGGACGCATTACATGTAAACGCTATTTTGATCTGCTTGATGTCATTCCAAACATAATAACAAACAAACACGAAGCGATAGGTTTGTTAGAAGAGGAACTCCAGCGTGCCACTGCTTTGCGATTAGATTGTGATGTCCCTATGGCATCACTGCTTTCAGGTGGTATAGACTCTGCAACACTGAACTATTTTGCCAAACAAAACAACACACATTTACAAACATATACACTTGGTTATAAAGAATTTGCAAAATATGATGAGAGAGAGAATGCAAAAATAAGTGCTAATTTACTTGGGGTAGAGAATAGACAAATCGTAATAGATGAAGATGACTTTATTACTGCTAGCAATAGCGTACTTGACGCACTTGATGAACCCCTTAACGACCCCGCTGCGGTGCCTTTGTATCTTCTATTTCAGCAGATCCGACAAGATGGCTACAGAGTTGTTTTTAGCGGTGAGGGTGCAGATGAACTTTTTTTAGGCTACAGACAGTATTTTGAGTATCTTGACATTGAAAAAGCCGCAGATTTAGCGCATAAAAACTGGCTCAAAAAATACTTTCGGGCAAACTTTTCCATGCATAGAGAGTGGGAGTGGTACAAACGAATCTTTGATGAAACACTTCTGTTTCGCACAAGTGGTGAAAAGTTTACAGACCTACAAAAAAATCAACTCCTCAAACGCAATGTCAAAGATAATGCGAGCCTTAAATATTTACAAAGCTACAGAGAGCGATTTGAAAACTCAACACACAAAGATGCAACAATTTGGTACAGTTATATCGATTTGCATCTGTTTCAAGCAGAACACTTCCTAACAAAACTTGATCGCGTTTCTATGGCACACTCTATAGAATCGCGTACACCATTTTTAGATCACAAACTAGCTTCACTCATCTTTAGCATAGATCCAAAGTTGCGTTATGAAGAGAGTATCACAAAGTCACTCTTAAAGCAGATCATGGCGGATAAACTACCACCTCAAATACTTACACGAAAGAAAAAAGGCTTTGCAAACCCCTATATGGAGTATTTGATTCACTCTCAAAGAATTAATCTTATTCAAGAGGTTAATGCACAAACAGGGTTTTTTCATGAAGAGTTGTTAGAAAACTATGTAAACAGAGCATCAAAGGGGCGTTTTAAGCAACATGTATGGGGGCTTTATGTACTATCTTACTGGATAAAAAAGAACCTACTATAGTAAACCAAAATTATACACAAGGAAAGGATTTATGCTAAAAAAAATACAAAAATATGCCACAACTAACACACTTGTTGTTTTTGGAATTATCCTCGGAGCTATTTTTGGCATCTTTTTTCCAGAACTCGCTTTACAACAAAAAATGATTGGTACGGCATTTATCTATTTTTTAAAAATGCTTGTTGTTCCACTTGTTTTTGCTAGTATTTTTGTTGCTATCCTTGGGCTTGGATCTATTGAACATCTCAAAAGAATGGGTATAAAAACGCTTGGCTTATATATTCTAACAACTACTCTCTCGGTTATAGCAGCAATTGTTGCTATGAATATTTTTCAAATAGGCGAGCATGTCAGCAGTGAGGGACTTGCCTATGAAAAAGCAGCAACTTTAGCACCCTTTTCTTTTGAAAATATGATTTTAAGCTTCATTCCTACCAATATATTTCAAGCTTTGAGTGAGGGAAAAATGATGCAAATCATAATTTTTGCTATTTTGTTTGGTGTGGCCTCCCTTCACCTTGCTCCACAACAAAAAGAGACACTCAAAACATTTTTTAAAGCAGTGAGTGAAGCGATGCTTAAAATGGCGGAATGGGTGATACTCCTTACTCCTATCGGTGTTTTTTCTCTTATCTCTTATGTAATAGCCGAACAAGGCATAGATGTTGTATTTGGACTCTATAAGTATGTTTTTCTTGTTGTCGGTGTCATCATTTTTCATGGACTCATCACACTGCCAGCAGTTTTGCGATTTTTTACAAAGATAAATCCTTATACCTATTTGAGCAGTGTAAGAGAAGCCCCTATTATGGCATTTTCTACAGCCTCCTCTGCTGCAACACTGCCTGTAAGTATGCGTGTTGCCGAAGAGGTAGGCTGTGTCAATAAAAAGACAGCATCTTTTGTACTTCCTTTGGGTGCTACAGTCTCTATGGACGGTACGGCGGCTTATTTGAGTATTGCTGTTTTATACATTGCTAATCTCTCAGGAGTTGCTTTGAGTTTTGGGGATCAGATGCTTTTAGGTATCACTGTTGTTGCTCTAAGCGTAGGTGTTGCTGCACTACCAAGTGCTTCACTCGTTATGATGGTTATCATACTCAACCAACTTAGACTTCCTGTAGAGTACATGGCTTTGATAGTAGCAGTGGACAGAATTTTAGATATGTGTAGAACTGCACTCAATATTACCTCTGATTTGATTGTGACAAAGATTGTGGATGCATTTGAAAAACGACAATAAACGCTATGCTTATCTCTTAGTGCTTGCAATGCTGTTATGGGGTGGCGGATGGACTGCTTTAAAAATTCTTACACAAACAATGCCAATGGATGTCGTACTCTTTTGGCGTTTTTTTCTCATGAGCCTCTCTTTTTTACCAATTATCTACTTTTTTAAAACACCCATAACACTTACTCGTGGCTCACTCAAATATATCATTTTCAGCGCAATCTTAAACATCGCATTTATGGTCTTCTCTTTTTTGGGAATCAAAGAGGGGCTTGCAGGTGCAGGAAGTGTTATTATTACAACTTTTAGTCCCATTATGACATTTTTACTTGTTGCTATACTTTTTCAAAGTCAACGAAACACTAGGCAGTACTTTGGTCTTTTACTCGGTCTTATTGGTGGATATATTCTGCTCGAGCTCAATAACTTTTCACTCTTTCTCTATAGCGCAAATAGCTATTTTTTGATTTGTGCACTCATCTGGGCAGGTGTTACTCTGCTTTCACAACACGCACAAAAACATATCCATCCTGTGCATTACAGTTTTTTTATCTCCCTTATTGCTACTCTCTTTAGTTTTTTCTATGCCTATAATGCAAACCTTAGCGCTGTTTTTACACAGGATGCAAGATTTTGGATTGCCCTGATCTATCTCGCCGTTTTAGGCCAAACAGTAGCAACAACCATTTTTTTTATAGCCAGCGGAAAACTTGGTAGCCAAAAAACAAGCTCTTTTATGTTTTTAGTCCCATTTTTTGCCCTCTTTTCTGCTTGGCTTATTTTAGATGAACCTTTACAACTCCATATAATTATTGGTGGATTTATAAGTATGCTTGCTGTCTATTTTATTAATAAACAGCAAAACTGACGATAAAAATACACTATTTAATCTATTTTTAACATCAAAATAGCTAATATTGTAGATAATCTAAACAAATAAAAGGTTCTAATATGAAAAAAGTGCTTGTTTTAGGTGCAGGATTTGCCGGTGTAGATGCTGCGTCTTATTTACAAAAAATGAATTATGATGTTACATTAGTAAGCGACAGAGACTATTTTTATATCTATCCAACTTCAATCTGGATTCCAACGCATGAAAGTAATTTTGAAGATGTCTGTGTTGATTTAAGAGAATTGCAACGCGCCCATGGTTTTACACTTATCATAGATGAAGTAATAGAGATTTCAAAAAAAAAGAGTAGCGTTACTTTGGCAGGTGGGGATGTTTTAACTGACTATGATTATCTCATAATAGCTATGGGTGCTGCAAAAATGAGTGCTCCTGGCATAGAAAACACACTCTCCATTTGTGGTGCTCCAGAACAATCCCTCAAAATAAGAGATGCACTTGATGCACTGATAGAGAAAGGAAGTGGTAAAATCTGTATGGGTTTTGGCGGTAATCCCAAAGATACATCTGCTGTACGCGGAGGTCCAGGGTTTGAGCTTCTTTTCAATGTCCACACCATGCTCAAGAAAAAAGGTATGAGAGAGAATTTTGAGCTGACATTTTTTGCACCAATGGCTGAACCAGGAAAACGTATGGGACCACAGGCACTAAAAATGATGGATATAATGTTTAGCAAACTGAAAATAAAAAAACACTTTGGCAAAAAAATAGAGATGTTTACAAATGATGGCATTGTTTTTGAAGATGATTCCAAACTTGATTCTGATCTTACAATGTTTATACCAGCAGGTGATGGGCATGCAGTAATCAAAAATTCGGATCTCCCAACAAATGATGCTGGATTTATCAAAACAGATGATTACTCTTGCGTGCTCAATGAAGATGGTTCTATGAGCAATATCTATGCTATTGGTGATGTTGCAGCACTTGAGGGGTACGACTGGAGAGCAAAACAAGGACATGTTGCCGAAGTGATGGCAAAAAATACAGCCCATAATATCGAACAACGAGACAACGGCGGAAGTGACTTTAGGGGCTACCATGAACATTTAAATATCTTGTGTGTTATGGACACCGGAGATGGTGCTGCTTTTGTTTACAGAGATGAAAAACGTGCATTTATGCTTCCAATGCCTATTATAGGGCACTGGCTCAAAAAAGGGTGGGGATTCTACTGCCGCAATTCAAAACTTGGAAAGATTCCAAGAATACCAGGAATGTAAAAGAGTGCCTATTTGCTCTCTTTTGCTTTACGGCGTAGTTTCATTTTTCTTTTTGCAAGTTCACGCATATCTTCTGTAGTGTCACTCTCATCCATAATCTCAACACCTAAAATTGTCTCAACACAATCCTCTAATGTTATAATACCCTCTGTCTGATCATAATTATCAGTCACTAAAAACATATGATCTTTTTTTGTTATAAAGAGATCTAATGCTTTGCTTACAGGTATATTTTCATTAATAGTAAAAATCTCTTTTTTAATAGAAACGAGTGTCACACTATCGTCTTCAAGGGCTTGTTTAAATATTTTTTTTGTTAAAACCAAACCTGTTACATTCTCAAAAGAGCCATCATAAATCGGAATACGTGAAAATTTAAATATAGCAGGCTCAGACTTGATAACATCTTTGATTTTGAGATTTTCATCTAAAGCAAAAACAACACTTCTTGGTGTTAAAACTTCACTCACTTTTATATTATCAAGTTTTAAAATATTTTCAATTACATCAGACTCTTTTTCATCGATAATACCCTCATCTTCACTCATAAGCATACTCTCTAAAAGCTCTTCTTTGCTCAGAGAGTGTGTATCTTTTTTCCCTTGTGATATTTTATTTGTTACAGCTAATGTACTTAAAATTATTGGATAGGTTATCCATATAAAAAAACGAATAAAATAGGCTGCAACTGGAGCTAACTGTTTCCAGTAGATTGCACCTATTGTCTTTGGTATAATTTCTGATATAAACAAAATCGCAAATGTTAAAACTATTGAAACATATACAACTGCATCATTTCCAAATATTTTTGATGCCTGAGCACCTACTGCTGCTGCACCAAGTGTATTTGCAATAGTATTTAAAATCAATACCGAAGCAATAGATTTGTTTATATTTACTTTGTGATGTCTGAGTAGCTTGCCCACTGCTGGTTTCTCTTTTTCAAGTACTGCCACATAAGACATATTGATAGATAATAACACCGATTCCAAGATCGAACATAAAAATGATATACCAACTGAGAGTATAAAAAATATGACTAAGAGTTCCAAAGTTTACAGCTCCTTTAAAGTAAAATATATTTTGCTAAGCCTAAAAAGCTAAAAAAACCGACTACATCTGTTACAGTTGTCAGTATCACCGTGCTACCAATAGCGGGATCAACCCCCAACACTTTCAGCATTAACGGAATTACAGCACCAAAAAAACCAGCCATGAAAAGATTAAGAATCATACTTAATCCTATCACAACACCCAAAAGAGGTATATCAAACCACACCCATGCTATTATACCCATAACAATAGCAAAAAGAAAACCATTCATTAAGGATATAGCTACCTCTTTTCTTATCGTTCTTAAAGCATCAGTTTGTGATATCTCCCCTAAAGCCAACTGACGTACAACAACAGTCAGACTCTGTGTACCAGCATTGCCACCCATAGAAGCAACAATTGGCATTAACACAGCAAGCGCAACCATAGCGTTTATGGTATCTTCAAAAAGGCCTATAACTAGTGAAGCTGCAATTGCTGTTAAAAGATTGATTCCCAGCCATGTTGCACGTTTTTTTGCTGCTCGTAAAACATCTTCATCCTCTTCTGCTTCATCATCAACACCCGCAAGATTATACATCTGTTCAGTTGCCTGTTCATTAATAATATCATAGATATCATCAGAGGTGATACGACCAACTAAAATACCTTCATCGTTCACGACTGGCATTACAGACAAATCATACTCTTTAAAGTAGTTTACTACCTCTTTTATATCTTCTGTATCTTTTGCAGCAATTGGTTCAAATGACTCTTCACTCTGCTCAATATTCTCTTTAATAGTTTTTGAAAAATCAAATATTAAAAGATCATCTAATCCTACTGTATAGAGAAGCTTGTTATTTTTATCAACAATAAATAGATTTTGAATATTTTCAAGCGCATTCTCTTTTCTAAGTCGTGCAAATCTTTTAATGACATCTTGAACAATTTCATCCTCTTTTGCTGTAAAAATTTCAAGCTGCATATATGCACCAGCTTGATGCTCTTCATACTTTTTGAGCTCTATAATCTCTTTTTTATCATCTACGTCAAGCCTATGAAATACTTCCGATGCTTTGTTTTCATCAACACCTTCAAGTTTTTGCATAAACTCTAGTTGATCATCAGACTCGAGTTCACTTACAGCTTGAGAAAGTTCTTCTGCATTAAAGTTTTCTATAATATCATGAAAATACCTATCAGGCAATGCGAGTGCTATATCTCCTATGAACTCTTTTGGAATCGATTTAATTGCTTCACCAAAGTCTTTATCATCCAAAGCTTTTAAAATTTTTGCTATTTCAGCTGGATGCATTTCACTTATGCTGTGTGATTGTAAATATTTTTTTAATTCTTTCATGTCTCTCTCCTTTGTTTAAAAATCATATACAAAGCTTGTTTTTTGAGAAAAGTCATATTTTTCAACCCCTACTGCTGGCTTTGCGTCATAATTGTATAGTAATTCAAAATTAATTGAAAGCTTTTTGTAAATTTTCACTCTTAGTTCTACTGAGTTTGCAAATATAGCATCACTCAATATATCTACTCGAGGCTGATAGTATCCAACATAAGAAAATCTGACATTATTCTTTAGTCTGTTTTTATATGCAATATAAATATTTAATCGCACATTCTCCTCATTTGGATCTACATCTGTAGTATACTTATAGCTTCATAGAAAACTCGGCACTTTATAAAAGTGTGATCATGTATCCACCCGATACATGTTCTAATTTATAGCTATAATATCCATCCAACTCTACTACTACTCTATAGTAACCCTTATGTGTTCCTATTCTAAGCTTTATAAAAATAGAATCCTCACCCAAGCTTTTTACGAAACTACCTATATTGGTGTCGCGCTTAAAATCACAAACAATTCTGTGTGGTTTTACCACTAAAAAATTTCTCAGCAACTTATCTTTTGTGACAATCTTTAGTTTATTTTTTTTGGCATAAAATGCTATAAATTTTAAGGAAGCAATTTTTTTAAAATCAGCTTTTTTCTTATGTTTTTTTACTTTTGCAGATGAATCTTTTTCGCAATTTGCCTCATTTATATTTTGTGAAATAAAAATTGGCAAGTGCCAATCTATCGCATTACGAATGAGAATTTTTTTATGTGCTATAGAACCATCAAGATTTTTATATGCAACGCTGACGCTCTCAAGAGTACGTGCAGTTGAAGGTAATGTCAGCGTAGCTCTTTTGAGCATTGGTAGAGCAGTCACCTGATTTGATGTCAACGGAATATCTTGTGCATTATCTACTGGGAAAAATGGATTTTCTCTTGCCATAAGCACGAGAGAAAAAAAATAGATAAACAATAAAACTCTTAGCATATAATAAACCCTGTTTTTTTATACATTATATCAAATTATTATTGTTATTGTGCAGAAATCTCTTTCAATTCAAAATATTCTCGTTGTAATTCAGCATTTTCTTCTTTTAAACGAACTACTTCATTTTGGAGATAATTTTCATAATCTTGCAATCCAAAAAGAACTTCAAGTGAATTCGTTCCATAGAGCAACACTCCCAAATATACTCCAAGGATTATTACCAGTGCGAACAAAAGAAAAAACTTTTCTAAAGAGAGTCCTAAATACTTTTGGGTTATCGTTTGTGATGTATCTATCTCTTCAAAAAGTTCTTCTTTGTTCATAAATTACCTAATTAAATAACTCTGACCCCAAATACTCACTATATACTATTTCATTTTCTATTTCTAATAGACGATTGTATTTTGCAGTTCTCTCACCACGAGCAGTTGAACCTGTTTTAATCTGCCCACAATTAAGTGCCGTAGCAAAATCAGCGATAAAAGCATCTTCACTCTCACCTGAACGGTGACTCATCACGCATGTATAACCGTTTCTTTGTGCAAGACGAACTGTAAGCATTGTTTCGCTAACAGAGCCGATTTGATTTGGCTTGATTAAAATAGAATTTGCTATACCTTTTTGTATCCCTTCGTTTAAAATGTTTGCATTTGTCACAAAAAGATCATCACCAACAATTTGAATTCTATCACCCAATTTCTCAGTCATAAGCTTAAAACCACTCCAATCATCTTCACTAAGACCATCTTCAATAGAGACAATAGGATACTTTGCACATAAATTTTCATAATAAGCAACAAGCTCCTCACTGCTTAGTGTGCGTCCTTCAGATTCAAGTCTATAACCACCTTCAGTGACAATTTCACTCGCTGCAACATCCAAAGCAATCCCAATCTGTTCACCAGGAAGGTATCCAGCTTTTTTTATCGCTTCCATAATTACTTCAATAGGCTCTTCGTTTGAGGCAAGGTCTGGTGCAAAACCGCCTTCATCACCTAGGGATGTAGAATGGCCTTTTTCTGATAAAATTGATTTAAGATTATGATAGACTTCAGCAGCAGCACGAAGAGCAGTTGCAAAATCTTCAAACCCAACAGGCATAATCATATACTCTTGAAAATCAACATTGTTATCAGCGTGACTTCCACCATTGATGATATTAAGCATTGGAGTTGGCATAACCATCGCATTTGCTCCACCTAAGTAGCGATATAAAGGGATACCAAGACTCTGTGCAGCAACACGAGCTACAGCCATAGAGACACCAAGCACAGCATTTGCACCAAGATTACCGTAGTTGTCAGTACCATCAAGCTCCTTCATCGTTGCATCAATCACAGCCTGATTAAAAGGGCTCATCCCAATAAGTACATCAGAAATTTGCGCATTTACATTTTCAACTGCTTGCAAAACACCTTTACCCATATAGCGATCACCGCCATCACGAAGTTCTAAAGCTTCGCGTTTTCCAGTGCTTGCACCAGAAGGAACAATCGCACTAGCCACTGTTCCATCACTCAATCTTACTGTTGCTTTTACTGTTGGATTTCCACGAGAATCCATTACCTCAATTGCACTAATATCATCTATAAACATATATCTACCTTTTTAAAATTTTAAAATAATAAAGGCTTCTTATGCGTCAGTTTCTGCTATTTCAGAAGTATCCATCGTCATAAGTGAGCTCATGCCCATAGCCTGTTTAATTTTTTCTTCAATCTCAGCAGCAAGTTCTGGCTCCTCTTTAAACTTCGCCTTCACATTCTCACGACCTTGACCGAGTTTAGTCTCTCCATAAGAGAACCAAGCGCCACTTTTATCTACAATGTCAAGTTTGACACCGTAATCAACAAGCTCACCCTCTTTAGAGATTCCTTCTCCAAACATTATATCAAATTCTGCCTGACGAAAAGGAGGGGCAACCTTATTTTTTATAACTTTTGCTTTTACTCTATTACCAATTTGGCTCTCACCTTGCTTAAGAGAAGCTATACGCCGTACATCAATACGTACAGACGCATAAAATTTCAAAGCATTGCCACCGGTTGTTGTTTCAGGAGAACCATACCCCATCATGCCAATTTTCATACGAATCTGATTAATAAAAATAATCGTACAGTTCATTTTACTCAGCACCCCTGTAAGTTTTCGTAGTGCTTTACTCATTAAACGAGCTTGAAGACCTACCTGTTGCTCATTCATCTCTCCCTCTAGCTCTACTTTTGGTGTTAAAGCTGCAACAGAGTCTATCACTATCAAGTCAATCGCACCACTTCTAGCAATTGTCTCGACAATATCAAGTGCTTGTTCGCCGTAATCAGGCTGAGCAACTAAAAGATTATCAATATCTACACCTAAATTTTTTGCATAAACAACATCAAGAGCATGCTCTGCATCTATAAAAGCACATACTCCGCCATTTTTTTGACACTCTGCTGTAATCTGCAAGGCCAATGTTGTTTTTCCTGAACTCTCCGGTCCATATATCTCTATGACACGCCCTTGCGGAACACCACCAATACCAAGTGCTAAATCAAGCCCCAACGAACCTGTGCTAATAGACTGAATCGGCACTATCTCTTTATCACCAAGGCGCATTAAAGAGCCTTTTCCAAAAGCTTTGTCTATCTGCTTCATCGCCAAGTCTAATGATTTTTGTTTATTTGCATCCATGTTGGACTCACTTATTATGAAATTTAGACTGATTTTATACAAAGTTTCTCAACATAACTAATTTTATGTCATTTTGTCATATTTTTAATCAAATTCTTTTTACATATGAAGATGAATTTTAGCCAAAGAAGGCAAAAAAATAGATAAAAAAAAGCAGTTTACTCCTCTTTTATCTATTTTTTGCTAATATAGACCTATGAAAAAAACTCTTATAGCCCATTCACCTGACGCCGATGATATTTTTATGTACTATGCCATCAAATTTGGCTGGGTAGATATGAAAGATACACA
>DQUE01000088.1 GCA_015662405.1 Sulfurimonas autotrophica
ATACCAAAAAGACCAGACAATAAACCAACAGAAGTTCCAAGCACTACTAATTCAATCATCTCTATCCATAATTTTTTTACAATTATATCTCAATATAAATAATAGTTTAATTTTCTTTTGTGTTTCATTCAAGTATAATCAATCAATTATAATAAGGGTTGATAATGCTAGAGAGTGTAAAAAAGGCAGTAGAAAATTTTTGTACGCACCAAATTGGAGCTTCATGCGAACTCAAAGATGCTCCCACAAATAAAAGAGCATTTATTGCTTATATAGATATACAAGCACTAGATGGGAGTTCATATAGAATTTACATAGCCGCTGACAACAACTTTATGCAAAGAGTTGCAAAACTCTTTTTAGAAGAAGACAAAAGTGATGAAGAGACACTCAAGGATATGACACTTGAGACTGCAAATCTTATCATTGGCAGCGCAAAAGTCATTGCAGAAGAGTTAGGAGCACCTTATACTATTGCAACGCCTCATTTTGAAAAAATTGGAATATTTGATTTTGATTATGATGAGTGTGCAGTTATCCATATAGACAATGACGAACTTATTATTGCTATTAAGGAGTTAAATGCCTGATACAAAAGAGTTTGATCTACAAAAAGAGCTATCATGGATGGACTACTCTGGTATTTTAGATATGGAAGTCGAATTCGTCGCAGATTTAGGAGAGACAGAACTAAGTGTTGCCGAAATTTTACAACTTGAAAAGGGATCTATCATTGATTTAAAAAAACCTGCCGGAGAGAGTGTTGAGTCTTATGTAAATGGACGTATTATAGGCAAAGGTGAGGTTATGGTATATGAGAAAAACCTTGCAATTCGTATCAATGAAGTACTCGATTCAAGTGCTGTACTTTACTACCTATCAAAAGAGAGATTATGATTAAATTTTTACTACTGTTTTTGCTACCTTTTTCTTTGTATGCATCGAAAATTTTAAGCTATAATATTTATGAAAGAACAGATAGAGCAGATATTATGCTGACATTTGACACTCCCTATACCGGAAAAATAAAACAGAGCCTCAGCAAATCAAAAATCATAATAAAACTAGAAGACGCAACTATAGAATCACCAAAAATAAAGAAAGTCTCTTCTAAATATCTACACTCTTTAACAATCACACCAATGAATAAAGAGACAATTATAGTAGCTACTGTTGCCCCTGCAACAAAACTGATAGTCTCAAAAACATCTGATGCTTATGGGTTACGATTACGTTTTACAAATAAAACGACCCTAAAAAGTTCTACAAACACAAAGTTATCTACAGCAGTGGACACAAATAAACCAAATGCACTGCCAACAAAAAAAGATAATAATATGTCGCGAAGTTATTCTATTGTTATTGCAATTTTACTCCTAGGTATTTTTATACTATTTTATATTAAGAAAAAAATTCAACCAAATTCTCAAAGCTCTCAAACAAAAAGTAATTGGTTATTTAAAAGCACACAAGAATCACCACCTCTACAGAAGAACACCAATACACAAGCACAAGATGTCACTATACGCTTTCAAAAAGCTATAGATGAAAAGAATAGTGTTGTTATGCTTGATTTTAGAGATCAAAGCTATTTGGTGCTAATAGGAAACAGCAATATCCTTCTTGATAAGTTCACGCGAGACAAACCAGCATCACAAAAAGAGTTTGAAGAGATTTTACAAAGCAGACATGAAGATTTAGAAAATTTTCTTGGTAAATCACAAAGTCAAGAAAAACAAGAACCGCTACAAGCATACAAAGAGAGAGCAGCAAATATAGCGTATGAAAATCAGTAGAGGATTATGCCTCTTTTCCTTTTTTCGCATCTCTTTTATACCGCTCTTTTAAAAGCTTTTTCATTGTATTTACCTGAGGTATAGTGAGTGCATAACTTTTGTCCATCAATTTATTTGTATGAAATACTTCAGTAACAGTAATACCATATGGGTCTTTTTTCTCTTTCACAACTTTTCCATCATTAAAACTGTATAAATAGAGATTTTTTCGGGTAGTTTGAATATAGTAAGTCACAACTATTTCATCAGAGTGCTTCTTTTCTAATGCTACTATAACTCTTTGCTCATCTGCATATTCACCCTCTTTTAGATTCAGTAGCTGTTTTGTATCTTTAACAGTTAAAAAGCCTACATAAAACTTATTGTACAAATCATGATATCTTTGCACTTTCTCATTCATTAAAAAGTGCATATCTATGATGTACTTTTTATTTGCACGAATAGTTTTTGTTATCCAGCTCATTGTATTGTAGTATCTAAAAGGATGTAGCTTTAATGTATGTGCTTCTATCATTTTTTTTGAGTTTATTTTATCTTTTGGCAATAGCTTCTGTTTATCAAGTTTTGTAATATACTCTAATACTTCTGTTGCTGAAAACTCTTTTGTAAACCATACAGTACAGTAAGATGGAAACTGTTTGGTACCGGTAGCACCCTCATTAAGTATAATTAATGACTTAATTGTATAGTTAGGGAAAATGATTTCTAGCAATGCTTTTTTCTTTCTTAATCTTCTACGCAACTTCAAAACAGATTTCACAAGAGTCATTTCAACGAAATAGAGCTCATTGTTTTTTGTAATGAACATTGCATCAAATTCACTAATTTCACGGCTTTTTGTTCTATATACAATCTGTTCTTTTTCACTTATTGAAAGCGTATTTGCATAAGCTTTGCATTTGTTTTGATGAAAACCTTTGAGTACAAATTTTGTTATGTAATCGTTTTCTTCTGCATATCGTAAAAGTTTTTCATAAATAAAATTCTCATATACCTCACCTTCAAATGAGCGATAGGAACTCAAATAAGATGGATCTTCTAAATCGATACCCTTTTTAATTAATGA
>DQUE01000049.1 GCA_015662405.1 Sulfurimonas autotrophica
AGCAAAGCTCAATCCACCTCTTGCAAGCAAAAATGATGTACAAGAGTTGCAAAATGCACTCAAACGCAAAGAGATTGATCTGCTTACAACACTGCATCAGCCAAACTCACCTGTGAACAAAGAGGTGGCATTTTTTGATGCGGCTTATGGGTGTGAAGCACTCTCAGATGCATTGCCGATTTATTATACAAAGCTGGTAAAGTCGGGCACTATATCTCTCTCTGAACTAATAGAATTGACAGTAAAAAATCCTGCAAATGCCCTTGGTTTGCAAGCAGGCACCATAGAAGTTGGGCAAAAAGCAGATTTTGTACTTTTTGATGTGAGCAAAAAGAGTACTATAGATAATGCTCAATCACTCTATAATGGACAAGAGCTTTTTGGAGAAGTTACTGTTCTAAGTGATCTATAGCTATTAATAGCTACTGTACTCTTTTTTATACTCTGCAAATCTATCCTGTAAAATAGCCTCACGAATCTCTCTCATCAAGTTGAGGTAATAATGCAGATTGTGAATTGTAGCGAGTCTAAAGTAGGTAATCTCTCTTTCCGACTTAGGACATGAATCTCACACAAACGCCTATATTACGATGTTTCACATTTATTTTAGGCAGTTTCATTAATGTCGAGATAGTGTTTTTGTCCTAAATCAGGTGGACCTATAGAATTGTTAAGTTCCTTTATTTTTTAATTTTAGATGACTTCTATAGTCACATCATCACCAATGCGTAAAATATCACCGGCTCTTATTTTAGCACGTTTGCGGAGTTCAACTTCTCCGTTACGTGTTACATAACCATCAGCAACAATCATTTTTGCCTGTGCTCCACTGTCAACAAGGTCAAGTACTTTTAGTAGTTTGAAAAGTTCGATATATTTATCTTTAAGTTCAAATTTCATTTTTTCTCCATAAGTTTTAATTTTTCTGCTCTTGTTAATTTTTTTATTGCAAATTCACGTTTTGAAGCACTGCTTCTGTTTTCATATTCTTCATTATAAACTAATATAACAGGTCTGCGTATTTTTGTATATTTTGCCCCTTTTTCTAGATAATTATGCTCAAATATTCGTCTTTGTAAATCTGTAGTAATTCCTGTATATAGTGTTTTATCACTACACTCTATAATATATACATAATATTTCACTTTTTTTCCTTAAGGGAATATACACTTTCATAACTTTTTAAAAGAACTATATCATGATCAGAGTTTAATTTTGTAAAAATAGGATAAAAAACAATATATCTCATCGTAAATAATAAAAAATTATAATATAGAGCCACTTGCAAATTCAATCACTAAAAGCAGCTAGTTTTTCTTTATAGTCATTTTTAGATTTTAAAAAACAACTCCAATTACTTATTGAGTATTTTACACTAAATTTACTAATTTTTAAGTGCCTATCAAAAATATCAATAACAACTTGTGTATCAACCTTACCGATTGTCATAGTATGAAAGAGAGCTTTTGTTTGTGTATTTAAAAATCCTAAAACATTAATTCTTTTGCTAAAACGGTTTGTTGGAATTCTCAAGCTCCTTTTTTTACCCATCCTTTAATCATTTTCAACTGAGCATATTTATCAAAATAATTCTTCCACTTACTATTTTTCATAATAGATTTCTTTGCTCATTTATAGCTCATTCCTATCTTTTTGAAAAATCTCTTAAGAGTTCGTGATGTTATTTTAAGTGTTGGAAACTCTTGTGTAAATGCAAAAAAAATCTCATTAAAATTATCTTTTTTTTATATGAATATTAACACTCTGTGCATGCTCTTGCACGCTTAATGACGGTTTTCTTTCACGACTGATGAGAGAATTTTAAAAAAAACTTAAACAAGTGAGATATACTCTTATTTATGACAATACTAAAAGTTTTTATACTACAATACCGATATAAATTAACACAAGGAATTTAATATGCCAAAAATTAACAAATACGTTGATATTGACACAGTAGAAAGAGAAGCAAAAAAAGATCTTATTGATCGTCACTCACCATTCATCACAGTACCAGGTGTTGCTAAAAAAGGTGAAATGCTTGCAGTAAATGTAAAAATGGGGCAAGAATATACTCACCCAGATGATTTTGATCACTACATTGAAAGCATCACACTTTTTGATGGTGACACTAAATTAGCAATGGCTACTTTTGTACCAGGAACACTTGGTAATGAAAAATCGCATGCTGAAGTTACATTTAACATCAGACCAATGAAGAAAAAACTCAATCTTGTTGCACACGGATACTGTACTAAACACGGTATTTGGGAATCAACTCCAGTTGTTGTAGAAGTAGCTGAGTAGTTAAGAGCCCTAATTTTAGGGCTTTTTATAAATATTGCAACTTCCTTAGGTTACCCTATGGCTACCTTGGGCAGCTTTTTTAGTATCTGCTTCGGTCTTAGAACTGCCAAAATAAAAACTGATAACCCCTGCTGTATATGTATTCATGCTTCCAAGTATAAACATCAATACTTCCTTATCTCCAACAGCTTCTTTCAAGCCCTCAAAAGCTAAGTAACTACCCAAATATAATTTCCCCCATATTCTATAATCACTTTTTCATATGTTGTTGCAGCAAAAAGTGTTGACTTGTTTTTGTTGAAAAATCCAAGAACATTGAGACTTTTACTAGTAGCCTTTGCT
>DQUE01000114.1 GCA_015662405.1 Sulfurimonas autotrophica
CTCTTTAATGACATCTAGCTCTGAACGGTTAAGTGCACGCTGTGCTAAAAGTAGGGCTTGGATGTCTTGTGTGCCATACTTAAAGGCTATCCAGTAAGAGTCGATTACTTTTTTGTTGGCATCCACTTCATTTTCTGTATGCACTAGAGACTCTCTACTTGAGAGGATGTTTTCATACATTTGTTTTGTGTTGTATGCTGTGCTCTCTTTTAAGTCGGTCAGCTTATATTGTAACTCAGTTATTTTACTTTTTGTACCTAACAATACGGCTTTATCTTTGCCACCATTATAAAGGTTGTAGTTTAGAGAAAGTATGGCTGTTGCTCTATCTTCTTGTGGTTCTGAGATATAACCACTTTGCTTATCTTTACCTGTAATTGACAAATCAACCGTAGGTTTAAACTTGGATTTTTGTGCTTGTAAGTTATGCTTTTGGGCATCCATTTTTAGTCTTGCTATCTGTATCTTGGCATTGTTATTATGCATCATTGTCATGATACTTTCTTTATCTTCAAGTACAATATCAAATTCAGACTCTATAGGCATGTTTGATGCATCAAGTTTTCCTACATAGTATTCATAAAATGCGATAGAATTTTGATACTTAGATTCTGATTTTACCAGTGCTGAAGAAGCATTTTCTACTTGGGATTTTATATAGTTTAAATCTCCTTTGCTAGACGCACCAGCAGCTTCTTTTGTGGCTACGATGTTGAGTATCTTTTTAAGTGAAAGCATATTGTTTCGTGTGATTTCTATGCCCATTTTTTGATAGATAAGACTAAGGTATGCATCGATAACTTTGAGCGTTTCTTCTTCTACTTGGGATTTTAACTTTTCCTCTGCTAGGTGCAGGTTTGCTTTTTCTCTTTTGATTTCATTGCTGTGTTTGCCACCGGCATAGATATTTTGATTGATGTTGAGTGTGCCATCTCCCTTTAAAAACTTTGCTTCAGGTTTTTGATAAGGACTTAGATAGGTACCACCTGCATTCAGTGTTAGTGATACAGTGGGTTTATAAGCAGCTACTTTTTCATCCACTTTTCTTTTGGCTTGAATCACTTTCTCCCGTGCTGCTGATATCTTATATGAGTTACGAAGTGCTTTTAAAATAGCATCTTTTATAGATATTCCTTCTTCTGATATATCAACCTGTGATATGGTTGGTTTATTCTTCATAGGTGCTTCGAGTATTGGTTTTTCTTTGATAGGCAAAGTTGTATTTAGTTCCACAATCTCTTCTTTGTTAACCATAGGTTTTACTTTTGCAGGTTTCTCTTTTATCACTGTTTCTATTTTTGGAATTTTTACTTCTGGTTTGACACTTTTATTTGATTTATCAATAACTTTTTTTGCTCTTTTTTTAATAGGTTTTACTTTTGCAGGTTTGTCTTTTGCCACTGTTTCTATTTTTGGTATTTTTACCTCTGGTTGGACACTTTCATTTGACTCAACAATAACTTTTTTTACTCTTTTTTTCATAGGTGCTGTGAATAAGCCATTATCGCTGTCTGAAATCAAAAGTGATTGTTCTGATTCTATGATTAGATTTGTGTCATTATATTCTTGGGTGAGTGTGGGTTTAGTCTCTGTATCCGCTTTATCAGAAAAGAATAATAGTCCATTGTTAGTTGGCTGGGCATAAACATATAGTGTTACGCAAGTTGTCCAAAAAACGTAGCGTGAAAATCCTCTTATCATGATAAAACCCCATTTAATTTAAATTCTTTCATTTTAATATCGGTAAGTTTAAAATATTATTTATAGTTTTATAGAAAAAAAGACATCTTTTCATTTTTTTATGTAAAAAGTAAATATTTTTCATAAATAGTCGATAGTGCACTATAAGTATGTATATACAGTTTTAAAGAGGAGAAAGAATGTTTAGTTTTATGAAGTGGTTTGGATCACTGAAAGAGAGCGCAAAGAAGAAAAAGGGTTTATGGTTTACACTTTTGACAGCCCTATCATTGTTAGGGATATTTGCATCACTTTACTTTGTGAACTTTTTAGTGTCAGATGTGGCACAAAAAACGTATGAAAATCAAAAGAATCATTATGTAATGAGTTTTAAAAATAAAGTGTTATCACAAAATGAATATACAGAATCTATAGCAATAACGATTTCAAAAAACCAAGATATAGCCAATGAATTTTTCCTTGATGATAGCAATGCTAACGCTAACATCACGAAGAAGAGCAAAGAGATTACTTCAAAGATAAATGCTATTACAGGTAAGGAAAGTCTTACTATCTCTTATGATGAATCCAAAAAGATAAATAAGAGCGTGGGTATAGATATCACAAAAAAAGGTGCAGTTTTTAAAAGTGTTGTTCCTATGGTTGATAAAAATGGCACGATTATCAGTGTTGTTGTGAGTAAAAACATAGATATATTGGTAGAGAAATATAAGAGTGAGGATAAAGAGTTTGCTTTTATTTTGACAGAAGGTAGTAGTCATAAAATAGATAGAGAGTTAAAAAAGAGTGCCTATACTTCTTATCATGATAAGTTTTATGTCAAAAATGATGTTTATAACAAAGTCTTAACAGGGCAACTACGCAATGTTGATTTTGGAGGCGTTTTAGAAGAAAATGGTTATTTTAAAGATAGTAAATATTTTTATGTCTATCAGAAAGTATATGATGTTTCAGGAGATTTTGCGGGTTTAGCTTTTGTAGCAGAAGAGATTCGAGATGACAATAGCTTTGTAAACCTTGTTAAAAACTTGGTAAATTCAGTAAC
>DQUE01000050.1 GCA_015662405.1 Sulfurimonas autotrophica
ATCAAATGTAGTGCCCCCGTTTTTAACAAAAGCCCTATATCTTGGGGTTTTTGTTAAAAAAATGACGAAGTCGGGAAAGATATTATACGAGGAAAAATTATGAATAAAACCAAGAATAAAATACTCTCTTATCCTTTTTTACATTCACTATTTCTTATGCAAAATGAATGGCATCAGCACGGTGTATTGGTACATACACTGCGAGTTACATACTATGCACTCAAAGCGGGTGATTATAAGTTTTTTGCTGCAGGACTTTTACATGACATTGGCAAACCTTTTACAGCCTATAAAAAAGACAAAGAAGATTATGAGTTTAATGAATGGAGTTTTACCGACCATGAAGAGAGAAGTTATCAAATAATTAAAAACTGGCCTTTTATTAGTGAATATACAAAAAAAATTGTGCGCTATCACTATCTTATTCGGGATATAAAAAAGTCAAAAAAAGAGGATTTGCAAAGGTATGTTCAAAAAAAAGAGATTTGGGACTCTTTGGATGCAAGTATGCAAGAGGATTTACGAAAATTTTTACATTATGATGATTTAGGGAAAGGAAAAAAAAGAAGAAATTAATACAAGTGTAACAATTACGTACTATAATTCTTATTGCAAAAGGATATAAAAAATATGAAAAAATTTATGCCGATCATACTTGTTGGAGTTATTGTTGTTGTTATCATTATACTTTTTTTCTCTCTGGCTAAAAGACAACAAATGGTTGTGATAAAAGAGGGAAACCTCAAACAATTACCATTAAAAATGGAGTTGCATAAGTTTCAAGACAGTGACTGTGGCATGGTGATAGATGATTTGGCTTATGCTTCTCAGGTTGTTTCGCCCGATGGCAAGACTTGGTTTTTTCATGACCATGGTGGTTTTGTGCATTGGCTCAGTGATAAAAAATTTAAAGATTCTGCTGTTATATGGGTTATGAGCAGAGATACACATAGATGGATAGATGGAAGAAAAGCCTACTATTCATTCAATGAGATCACACCAATGGGATATGGTTTTGGTGCATATGAATACAAAAAAGATGCAACAGTTGACTTTGATACAATGTCTCTTCGAGTACTTCGCGGTGAAACTATGAAAGATCCAAAAATTAGAAAACAGCTATTAGGAAAGTAGTGTGGAGACTGTAAATCTATTGACAATTGTTACTATTGCATTTTTGGGTTCATTTGGACACTGTATCGGTATGTGCGGAGGGATTGTACTTGCCTACTCGACGATTAAAATTGAACCTGCAACTTCTAAAGTTTCTAAAACTATAGCGCATCTACTGTATAATTTTGGCCGTGTTTTGACATATACAATTTTGGGTGCTCTTTTTGGTGCTATTGGTGGTGTTGCCACATTTAGTAATACTGCTAATGGAACTCTGCTCATAATTGCTGGAGTGATTATGATACTAGCAGGTTTGTCATTGATGGGAAAAATAAAATTTTTAACGCTGATTGAACACTCTCTATCTTCATCAAATTTCTATAAAAAATCTTTTCAGGCAATACTGCATTCAAAATCTAATACGAGTTTTTTTATTCTTGGTATGCTCAATGGTCTGCTTCCTTGTGGTTTTGTATACTTTTTTGCTATTACGGCAGCAAGTACGGCAAGTCCTTTATACGGTGCATTGGTTATGTTTATTTTTGGTATGAGTACTATCCCTGCTATGTTTTCTTTAGGATTTTTATCCTCTTTGGCATCGGCAACAAGTTTTCGAAATATGATGATGAGTCTCTCTTCTATTGCAGTTATGCTTTATGGGGCTTTTACGATTTATAATGGGTATGATTATCTGACAAATCCATTAAGAACACTGCTGCAGTGTCATTAGTATGTTATTGTTAATATCTATTACCTAATCTTCATAAAGTGGTTGTTTTTGTTTTTTATGCCATGTTAAAATGTATTCCCATGCTTCCTCAGCATTATCTGCAAATATAAAAATATCTAAATCCTGTGGTGCAATGACACCTTCATCTTGTAAAAATTCAAAATTAATTGCTTTGTTCCAATAGCTTTTTCCGATAAGAACGATTGGAATTTTTTCTGTTTTTCTTGTTTGTATGAGTGTTAAAGTTTCAAATAATTCATCAAAAGTTCCAAACCCTCCTGGATAGATCACCAAAGCTTTTGCACGAGTCAAAAAGTGCAGTTTTCTCATAGCAAAATAGTGAAATAAAAAACAAAGTTCAGGTGTTATATATGGATTTGGATACTGTTCATGCGGAAGTTTTATATTAAGACCTATGCTTTTTGCTCCGACATCGTGTGCACCTCGGTTTGCTGCTTCCATTATACCAGGGCCACCTCCTGTCATTATTGTTACATGGCAATCTTGTGAACTTTTTCCACTTTTTCCTACAAGTTGACCAAGTTTTCTAGCATCATCATAGTAGATACTTTTTCCAACCATCCGTTGTGCAACATAAAGTTCATGGAGAATTTCTCTATCGTTTGGTTTTTTTTTCAGCATCTCTTGAAGTGTAGAGAGTCTTTTCATCGCAGTCTCTTTTTCTACAATGCGCGCACTTCCAAAAACAACAATAGTATGTTTAATCCCATATTCTTTCATTTTTAATTCTGCTTTTAAATAGTCCAGTTCAAGACGAATACCTCGTGTTTCATAAGAGTTAAGAAACGCTTTATCTTCCTCTGCCATTGTATAAGTAGGACTTTTCAAGATTTTTTGGATAAGTTTTAATGATTGAGGATCCTCTTCTTGAAGTTTTGGATGTTCCCATGGAAATGTTGTAGTTTTGTTTTTTTTCATATCATTCATTATAACCGTATTTTTTTTAAGATGCTCATGTACTTCTTTGTAGATTTTTAGGATAAATCTCATCTGTATAAGAAGTTTGGCTATTCTAAAAGCATTTTAGCACAATATGATATAATAAGAGAAAAAAGAGAGGCTAACTTGATGAAAAGCGCAATCATAGAAAGTATAGAGACAATTATGGGTGTAAATAGAGTGTATATAGAATGCACACAATAAGGCATCTTGATGAGTAAAACTGTTACTATTATAGATACATTCGGGTTTTTTTTTCGTAGCTTTTATGCACTTCCTCAGCACCTGCGTACAAAAGATGGTTTTCCAACCGGACTTTTGACAGGTTTTACAAACTTTATAGCAACTCTGCAAAAAGAGCATGACAGTGATTATATTATTTTTGCTGTAGACTCTAAAGGCGATACTTTTAGAAATGAAATAGATGTAAATTATAAAGCAAATCGTTCTGCACCGCCACCGGAGTTAGTACAGCAATTGCCAGTCGCTATTGAGTGGATAAACAAGATGGGGTATAAAACTCTCGGTAAGAGTGCTTTTGAAGCAGATGATATTATTGCAACCGTTGTCAAGTGTGCAAAAGAGAAAGGCTATAAAGTACGCATAGTTTCTCATGATAAAGATTTGTGTCAATTGATAGATGATGATAATGTTGTGTTAGTTGATGCGATTAAAAGAAAATACATTAATGAAAAAAACTGTTATGAAAAATATGGGGTAACTCCAAAACAGTTTATAGATTACCAATCTATACTCGGAGATAGCGCAGATAATATTCCGGGAGTTAAAGGGATAGGAAAAGTCGGTGCAAAAAAGCTTCTTCAAGAGTATAGTTCACTTGATAATATCTATGCTCATATAGATGAAATTAAAGGAGCGACACAAAAAAAACTCCTAGAGTCAAAAGAGCAGGCATATATGTCAAAAGAGCTTGTGAGTCTGCATCCTGATGTTTTTGATTGCAAAGAGTTTGATTTTGAAGCGTATAAAATGGATATAGAAAATCCGTTTTTGAATATTTATGATGAATTGGTCAAGTATGAACAAAATGCAATTCTTAGAACATTACATGCAAAAAATATGGTAAGTCCTCAGCGTCAAGAGCATGCTAAAAAACTCCAAGAATCTCGTGAGGAAAAAGCGTCAAAATTAGATTTTAAAGCAATACTGCTAACCGATGAAAAAGAACTCAATGCAGTACTTGACAGGATTGATAGAGAGAGTATTGTTGCATTTGATACAGAGACGACAGGGCTTGATTATATCAAGCATAAGCTTGTAGGATTTAGTTTCTCTTTTAATGATGAAGAGGCATATTATGTTCCTTTTGGGCATTTTTATCTCGGTGTCACAAAACAAGTGAGTAAAGAGGTTGCAAAGAGTGCAATTCGTCGTATTTTTCAATCACAAGTTGTTGGGCATAACATCAAGTTTGATTTGCATTTTGTAACACGTTTTTTAGAAGAAAAAGAGTTATCTGTTTATTGTGATAGTATGATTTTAGCATGGCTGATTAATCCTGAATCGGCTTTAAGTCTTGACAAACTCTCCAAGAAGCTTTTAGGGCATGAAATGCTACATTTTAAAGATACGGTAAAAAAAGGTGAAAACTTCTCTACAGTTGCACTTGATGATGCCTGTGTTTATGCCGCAGAAGATGCTTTTATAACACGAAAACTCTATAAACTTTTTTTACAAAAGCTTGCACTGCAGGATGCTACACATTTGATAGAGGAAGCAAAAAGAGTTGAAACTCCTTTTATACATACACTGCTTACAATGGAAGAGGAGGGTATAGCGGTTGACACTCTCTTTTTAGAGCAGTTTTTGGTTGAGGTGAAAGAGAGACTTGCACATTTGACAAAAAGTATATATGAACTTGCAGGGAGTGAGTTTAATATCAACTCTACACAACAACTCGGCACAATACTTTTTGAAAAGCTCGAACTTCCTGTTGGTAAAAAGACAAAAACAGGGTACTCTACAGATGAAAAGGTACTCAACTCACTCAAAGAGAAACATCCTATTATTGCTAAGCTTTTGGAGTATCGAGAGGTACACAAACTCTACTCAACATATATTGACCCACTTTTAAAATTAGCAGATGAAGATGAACAGCATCGAATTCATACCTCCTTTATACAAACGGGAACAGCGACAGGGAGATTGAGCTCAAAAAATCCAAATTTGCAAAATATTCCGACACGAACACCGCTAGGTGCAAAAATTCGTAGAGCATTTGTTGCAGGTGAAGGCAAAAAACTGATCGGAATTGATTATTCTCAGATAGAATTACGTTTATTGGCACATTTTTCACAAGATCCTGTTTTAGTGGATGCTTTTATGCACGACAGGGATATTCACCTCCAGACTGCCGTTGTTCTTTTTGGAGAAGCAGAAGCACCTGCAAAAAGGAATATAGCTAAAACAGTAAATTTTGGACTACTTTACGGAATGGGACAGAAAAAACTTGCAGATACCTTAGGAATAACAACGAAAGAAGCAAAAGAGATTATAGAGAACTATTTTGCATCTTTTCCAACGGTAAAGGAGTATTTTCGCTCGATAGTAGAGCTCTCAAAAGAGCAAGGGTATGTAGAAACACTGCTAAAGCGCAGACGCTATTTTGATTACGAACATGCTACACCGATGTATAAAGCAGCATATGAAAGAGAAGCAGTCAATACTGTTTTTCAGGGAAGTGCTAGTGATATTATAAAGCTTAGTATGAACAAAATGCATGCAGTTATAAAAGATGAAAAACTATCTGCAAAAATGCTTTTACAGATTCATGATGAGTTGATTTTTGAGGTTGATGCAAAAGAGGCAGAGTCGCTTGGAACGCGATTTAGAGATATCATGGAGCAGATTGTGGAGCTGCATATTCCATTAAAGGTAAGTCTAAATATTGGTGATAGTTGGGAGGAACTAAAGTAGGGTAGGTATATAGCTGAGTTGTATGGAGTGCCTTTTTATTGGCTCCATCCTCTCTTAAGGCTCTTTTGTAGTTGTATAAATAAAGCTAAAAACTTCTGCAATTGCCTTGTACATTTGAGGGGGTATCTCTTTGTCGAGTTCGACTTTTGATAAAAGCTCTATTAAATCTTCATCTTTTTTTAAAGGCACACCATTCTCTTTTGCTATTTGTATGATTTTTTGTGCCGTTTTTCCTTCGCCTTTAGCACTTACGACTGGAGCTTGATTTTTTTCTTTGTTATATTGGAGTGCGACTGCTTTTTTTTTCATGCTTTGACTTCAAACCCCATCTGCAAGCTATCATCTTTTTGTGTGTCATACTCATTCTGTTTTATCTTTATAAAGCGAATCTCTTTTGGTATGATGTTTCCATGGATGAGTTGTTTTTTTAGGGTTGGTAGTTTTTTTTGCAAGAGTGATTGCAACTCTTCACTCTTAGTGTTGATATTTATGCTGAGTTGGTTGTTGTTAAAGAGTGCGAGTCGTAAATTGAGCTCTCCATAACTTTTGAGATTGAGATGAATATCGCAAAAAAACTTCTCATCTTTAGCATTTTTTATAGTGATATTGCCCTCTTGTAGATCTTTCCATTCGTAGGGAATATAAAAAGATGATGCATTTGAGAGGTGAGATACAAGTTGATTGTAATCAATTTGCAATAAAATTTTATCTATTGTTTTGAGTATTTCGAGTTTTTGGGGATTAGATGTGTTGTGTAATTCATTTTGTGCTTTGAGCAAAATAGCTTTGATGTCAGAGGTAAAAAGCTCTTTTGGATTTTGTCCATTTTTTATGTTTGATTCTAAAAATATGCCAGAAGTTTGCACTTTTTTCTGCAACTCTTTTGGCTTGATCTCTCTTATGTCTGTTAAAAACTGCTCAAGTCGTTTTTCTAAAGAGAGAAGAGTCTTGTCCTGTTTGAGCAGTTGAATCAGCTCTTGAAGGGTGGTATTGGCACTTGAGAGACTCTTTAGAGTGGGATTATTTTGTAACAGTTGCAAGAGGAGTCTGTTTTGTGTTGAATTTGCTTCACAAGAGTGTTTTAGCAGGCTATCTAAGATGTCGCCTAAGCTTTTTGACTGGGTAAGTTTTTGCAACGCATCAGGTGATGCACTTTTGAGAACTTCTGCTAAAGCTCTGTTTGTGTTTGGAAGGATTACATGGAATTGTTTTTCTGAGGCATTATGTAATTTTATCATGGTATAAGTTTATCATACTTGAGTATAATATACAAAAAATAGTAAAAATGGGGAAAAGATATGCAAAAGATAGATTTTGAAAAATCTTTGTTGAGAAAATAGTGAAAAAGTATCTCATGACAG
>DQUE01000190.1 GCA_015662405.1 Sulfurimonas autotrophica
CATTTTCCTTTACCACACTTCATCGTCTTCTTTTTCTTCATCTCTTTCATTTTCATGTCACAATTCTTGTCACACTTCTTGTCGCCTTTTTTCATCTCTTCTTTCATTTTCATGTCACACTTCTTGTCACACTTCATACTGCCTTTTTTCATTGACGAACCGCATTTACCTGAACCACACTTCATCTCGGCTTTTTCCATTGCTCCACCGCATTTACCTGCACCACACTTCATATCACTAGCGCTTAGTGACACTGCACCTATGCCTGTAAATAAAGCTGCTCCCAAAAGTAGCGCTGTTAAATTTAACTTTTTCATTCTCTGATCCTTTTATTTAAATGAGAACAATTGTAACATAAAATAAGTTTTCTTTATGTGACAACCATTACAATAGAAAAATTATACTTTTTAAGTGTGTAGTATTTGTGTATAATTGTACATTAACATATAAAAGGCAATATTTTTGATTTCAGATAGTACAACACTCAAAGAAGAGTTTAAAATATTTTACAAAGAACACCCAAGCAAGAATTTTGAAGATTTGGTAGAGAAATTTGCCATCTTTGGTGGTGTCGGCTGGGGTGCTATAGATACAGCAAAACCCTCTTACGAGCTTATAGAAAAACTCATACTCAAAGACTACAGCTACATTCGTAATGATATCAATGATATTACCGGTGGTGCACCACTATACCATGCTCTACTGAGTGCTATTGCTATGGGCGATGGGAAAACACATGCAAGCTACAAGCGTGCAAAACTTAAAAAAGAAGTTGGAGACAAAGCAGTTGTCGAATTAGTGAAACGGGGTATCATTTATGTTGAGAAACCAAAAAAAGAGTTCACTTCATGGGGTGATAAGGAAAAGATTGATAACAAACTCTACTTTACAACACCTTTTTTACGATTTTGGTTTGCTTTTGTCTCTCCACTTTTTAAAGGCATTCGTGATGGTGACTACACTGAGGTAAAAAAACGATGGGAGAACAGAGAAGCTGCGTTTAGTGACCTCATCTTTACACAACTCTCACATGAGCTACTCAAAGTAAACTTTGCAAAAGAAGACCCTATAGTAGAGATTGCAAGCTATTGGGACAAAGACGTAGCATTTGACATCTTTGGCAAAACAGTCTCTGGAAAAACAATCCTAGGCAGTACAAAATATACAAATGCCAAAATCAAAAAGAGTGAACTTAGCCGCTTACAAGAACTCGCAAAAAAAGCCAATATTGATGCAGATATATTTATTATTGGCTCAAAAAAAGGTTTTTCAGGTGAACTAAAAGCTTTAAAAGGTAAAAACCTGCGCCTTTTTACGACGAAAAACTTTATAAAACTGGTAGCTTAGTTATGGCAAAGAAAGTTTTACTCCTTCACGGTTGGGGCGGAAGTGATTTTCCTCATTGGCAGAGTTGGCTTGCTGGTGAAATTGCAAAAGAGGCATTGCTAATTACCTCAACGAACGATCCTTATTTGCATGTCGATGAGGCAAAAGAGGTGCAATCTAGCCCTCTTTAAGCATAAATATCCAACGAATTTGACGACTCTACAGCTGGTTTTACTTCACTTTTTAAAGAGTTTTCAAATGTCTGAGCCTCTTTGAGTGTTTGATTACTTCCATTTAAAAGTGAAGTATCCCCATTTGAAGAATTTTTTAGTGAACTTGGATCCAGCCGTCCTACTTGAATAGGATTCGGATAAGGCGACTGAAATGTATATTGTGCAACATTCATACTATCCTCCTTGAGGCTGTTTTTTTAATTATAGCACAAACAGTGTAAAAATTTAATAGACAAAAGTATAAACTTGATTTAAAAAATGCTTCAATAATACTAGAGTATCCAAACGCTAAATTTTTTATTTTTTATTTTTCCGTTTTTGAGCTTTTTATATGCTTCATCTATATATCTATTTTCTATTGCTACATAACTTTGTCTATCATATATATCTATTTTACCAATACTTGCACCTTGAAGTCCAGCATCACCTGTCAAGGCACCAAGTATGTCTCCCGCACGAATTTTATCTTTTTTTCCACCCTCTATAACAAGTGTCACATACTCCGGTTTCATCTCAAAATCCGGCTCTTTTTGAAGTATCTCTTCGTCTAAAAACTGATACTTTTCATCTGCCTCATAAGGTTGTACTTTTTCTATTTCATAGGCACTATATAATGTGATCGCTACTCCTTCAGCACCCGCACGTCCTGTCCTCCCTACTCTATGTATATATGTCTCTTGTGTGTGAGGCAGGTCATAATTAACAACCATACTTAACTCTTTAATGTCTAATCCGCGTGCTGCTACATCCGTTGCTACTAACACAGGTGTTGACTTGTTAGCAAACTGCACTAACACATCATTGCGTTCATACTGCTCTAAATCCCCATGAATTGCCAGTGCATCTATCTTGTTTTGTACTAAAGATGCAGCTAACTCTTTTGCTTGCAGTTTGGTATTTGTAAAAATAATCACATTTGTTGGCTGATATGTTGCAAATATTTTTATAAGGGTTTCTATTTTATTCTCTGTTTTATAAAATTTATGCGTAATTTTATTTGCTACCTCTTGCTCTGTTGTCTTTACATGCAAGGCATTGTTTTGGATTTTTTTACTAATTTCTAAAATCTCTTCATCATAAGTAGCCGAAAATAGCAGTGTCTGTCGCTCTTTTGGAACAAATGCAAGTACCGATTCTATCTCCTCTATGAAGCCCATATCAAGCATTCTATCTGCTTCATCAAAAATGAGTGTTTTTAGATTACTCAGCTCAAGACTCCCTTTGTTCAAATGTTTTAAAATACGTCCGGGTGTTCCAACGATGATATGTGCCTGATGTTCAAGAGAGGCAAGCTGTTTACCAAAAGACTCACCCCCTGTAAGCATCAAGATTTTTATATTATGTGTAAATCGTGCAATACGACGTAACTCTTTTGCCACCTGATTAGCAAGTTCTCGTGTTGGGCACAATACCAAAGATTGCACACGAAATTTCTTGACATCCAAATGATGCAAAAGCCCTATGCCAAAAGTAGCCGTTTTCCCACTGCCTGTTTTTGCCTGTGCGACAACATCACCTCCTTGCAAAATAGCAGGTAAGGCTTGTGCTTGAATAGCTGTCATCTCTTTGTAACCAAGAGAGTCAATAGTCTGGAGCATTTCTTTTGTGAGGGGGAGTTTTGAAAAGTTCATAAGTTTGTATCTTTTTTGAGATTATACCATTTATTAACTAACCTTACATAATCTAATGGCATCTTTAGCGCAATTTTCAATGCATCAAAAAAATCACAACATAATAAACGGAAGATATATTTCTTCAAATAAAAAGTTGCAACACTTATCTCTTAAGCTGTCCAAAAGTATACATCATAATAGAGGCTGCAACACCAACATTAAAGCTCTTAATGCCCTCTTGCATTTCTATACTTACAACTTCATCACAAACATCCAAAATATTCTGTGCTATTCCTTTGCCCTCATGCCCCATAATCAATACCCATTTTTCACTTACATGTAAAGACGCCAAGGGTGTAGAGTCTGCTGTTACTTCTGCTGCATAAACCTTATAGCCGCTAGATTTTAAAGCACATATTGTTTCAAATATATCCTTATACACATGAATGCCAAGCATGTGTGCATAGCCCATAGAAACCCGTAAAGCACGTCTATTAAAAGGGTGTGGGGAAGTTTGTGGCAAGAAATAACACTTAAC
>DQUE01000154.1 GCA_015662405.1 Sulfurimonas autotrophica
CATACTTTTCATGATGCTCATAAGCGATAATTGCTGCAGTTTTTAAGAGTTCTCTTTGTGAGTTTCTAAAAAGTTCATACCCAATTTCAGCATGCGTTTTCATGATTTTCCATTCACTTCCTGAGAGTTTTCCTTTCTTGTTTAAAATACTATCAGGTATAGCCACTTTGCCTATGTCGTGCATAGGAGAAGCGATAGTGAGGTTTTGTACCTCTTTTGCATCTAAACCATAATGTTGTGCAAGTATTTGAGAGTACAGAGCAACTCGTTTTACATGAAAACCGGTCTCTTGACTTCTTGATTCTCCAATTTCACCCATCTTTAAAATAATATCCTCTTGGGTCTCTTCTATCTCTTTATGGAGTTCTATAATCTCTGTAATGTCATTTCTAATGGCAATAAACTCTTCAATCTCTCCTTTTTCATTTAAAATAGGACTGATTGTTGCTTCAACAGTATAGAATGAGCCATCTTTTTTTTTATTTTTTACAATGCCAGTCCATGGTTTTTTTGCAAGGATTGTCTCCCACATCTCTTTAAAAGCTGCTTTTGGCATATCTTCATGGCGAACGATATTGTGTGGTTTTCCTAAAAGTTCTTTTTTTGTGTAGCCAGAAATTGCACAGAACTTATCATTTGCATAGGTGATTCTTCCATGTTTGTCGGTTTTTGAGACTATACTGCTTCTGTCAACAGCATCTTTATATTCATTTAGAAGTTTTATATTTCGTAAAATACTGTTTTTGATTTTTAGACCAAGTATAAGCATAATCAGAGTAATAAATATAAAAAGAAAAACATCTATAAAGAGTTTTATTGTAAGGCTATGAGAATGATTTTGTATTAAAGTATTAATATATTCAAATTCTAATTTTTCGAGTTTGTTAAAAGCTTCTATAATATCTGTCGCTTTACGAAACCACTTTTGCGGGTTTTGTTTTATGGCTATATTTTTATTTTCTGTATATTTTGTAAAAATATTTTGCATCCAAATATACTTTTCATCTTGTGTTATTTTTTTATACTCTTTTAGGATTGTATTTGAACTGTACACTAAGAATTTTTGTTCTGCTAAATCGTATTCCCCCTTTGCATGTATTGCTATATATATCAGCTCTTTGTTTTGTTGTTTTTGCGCAAAGAGACCATTGAGAGAACCTCGTATTTTTCCAGTAGATTCTTTCATAAACAGAAGGTTTGTATAAGAGTGAAAGATTTGTGCAATTTTTTCCTCTTTTATAGTGTTTGTAAAATGTAAATAGTTTTTTAGCATTGTATGAATGATTTTTGTATATTCGTTAAAGGCATCTATTGTTGCAATTTCGTGTGAGATTACGCTATTTCGTAATTTTGTAAGGAGGGTTTTCTTTTCAAGACGCAGATTGTTTAGCAAGATATTTTTGCCAAACAGAAGATCTGTTTTTTTTTGTTGCTCTAGCAATTCTGTTTGAAAATCTGCTCCATGTGAGCCTAAATAGCCACTACTATAACCTCTCTCTTTTTGCAGAGAATTGATAAGTTGTGATATATTTTGTATAGTAGCAATATTTTTTTTGAGGGTTGCAAGTGAATCTAAATCTTTATAGCTATTGAAAATAAGGAACATAAAGCCAAAGAATATGACAATTAGAGGTAGTGAGATTAAAAGCTTTAACTTTGAAAGTATTGTTGTTGCATTCACTTTGAAAACCTTTAAAAAATAAAATTAGAGATATAGTTTACAATAAATTTGTTATAAAAATATTAAAGTTGTTTTTTCTTAAATTTTTTTTGTTGCAAAATTTAGATATAATATATTTTGTTAATAATACTTAAAGCTTAAAGAGAGGGAATGAGTAAATATTCACAGATTAGCAATTATTTGACACTTTTTTTAGAAAATGAAGTGAAAAAGACAGGAATAACAAAAGTTGTAGTCGGCTTGAGTGGCGGGCTTGATTCTGCTGTGGTTGCTGTTTTGGCGCACAAGGCTTTTGGGGATGATCTGTTATGTGTGAAAATGCCCTCGCATTACTCTTCGCAAAGCTCACTTGACGATGCAGATGCACTTTGTAAAGATTTTGGTTTGCGCAGTATTACATGTTCGATTGCACCAATGTTGCGTGCGTATGAAGAGGTGCATAACGATTTAGACAATTTACGAAAAGGAAACTTCTCTTCTCGTATGAGAATGGCAACACTCTTTGACATTTCAGCAAGAGAGCATGCTTTAGTGCTAGGTACAAGTAATAAAAGTGAATTGATGCTTGGTTATGGTACTTTATATGGAGATTTGGCTTCAGCAGTTAATCCTATCGGTGATTTGTATAAGAGTGAAGTTTTTGCATTAGCAGAGTATTTAGGTGTGAGCAAAAGCATTATAAATAAACCACCTTCAGCAGATTTATGGAGTGGACAGAGTGATGAAGCAGATTTAGGTTATAGTTATGCCCAGCTTGATGAAGCGATGAAGCTCTATGTGGATGAGAGAGTTCCACGAGAAGAGATTTTATCTAGGGGCATTGACAAAAGGATGTTAGATATGATAATAGGTAGAATTTATAAAAATCACTTTAAGAGGAAGATGCCAGTGATTGCGAAGCTCACATCAAGAACATTAAATCATGATTTTAATTATCCTCGTGATATCGGATTATAAAAATTTAGGAGTAAAAAATGAAAAATAAAAAATTGCGCATACCTTTTAGTAAGTATGAAAGTTCACGAAATGCACACGCAAATGTCTCTGATACCCTTGATGGTGAAGATATACATCAAGTTGAAGAACTTGAAAAAGAGTTTAAAGAGTATGTAGGTTCAGAGTATGCACTAGCAACGTCACACGGTACATCTGCACTCCATCTTGCGATGTTAGCACTTGATTTGAAGCGTGGAGATAAAGTTATCTGTAGTGTTAATGCCCATCCAAGTCTCCCTGAGGTCGTGCGTCATTTTGATGCTGAGCCTGTTTTTATTGATATAGCCAAAGATTCTTACAATATTGATTTGGAAAAGCTTGAAGATTATCTAGAGCAAAACCAGTCAAAAAAGCTCAAAGCAGTAATTATAACTCACCTTGGCGGTGTTACGGTAGATTTGGAGAGAGTCTATGCTATGGCTTCAAGTTATAATGTAAAAATAGTTGAAGATGCGAGTGATGCTCTAGGTGCCACATACAAGGGGAAAAAAATAGGTGCAACAGGTGCAGATATTGTCTGTTTTAATTTTTCTCCACATCTAAAGAAAAATATCTGTAATGGTGGTATGCTTGTTACAAATGATGAAGTAATTATGCAAAGAGCGAGACTTTTGCAAAATCATGCAATCGTTCGAGATGAAGATAGACTAGAGTATATTTATGATATTGTAGATATAGGTAATGATTACTCATTGAGTCATCTCAATGCTGCATATATTCGTGCGCAGGTAAAAGAGCAAGATGCAAATATAGCAAGACAAAAAGAGATTGCAGCAATCTACTCACAAGAACTTGCAGGAGTTGAGCATATTGTAACACCTGATATGAATAATGAAGAGAATCCTTTTTCTTTGTATATCATCAAAGTAGATAAAAACCGTGACTCTTTTGCAGTTGCACTGCAAGAGGAGGGTATAGGTACAGGCTTGCATTATATTCCGCTCCATCTTTTAACATACTATAAGACAAAGTATGCACTGCGTGTGAATGATTTTCCTGTAGCACTGCGTTCATTCCAACAGGTACTTTCGCTCCCTATATATGCAAGTATGAGTGATGAAGATGTAAAAACTGTTGTAGATACAATCAAAAAAATAGCAAAAACAAGAGTGTAGTTCTTTTGAAAAAGAGTGTTGTTTTTTGGGTTGAAGAGTACTTCTACAACCCAAATGCTTTGCAAAAGTTTCTCTCTTATTTTTTTCTTCCTCTGAGTTGGCTTTATTGTTTTGTGATGTATATACGCTTTAGCATACAAAAAGCTGAAGATTTTGGTATTAGTATTGTAAGTGTCGGTAACTTGACTGTTGGTGGCAGTGGAAAAACACCACTTGTAACGGCTTTAGCAAAAAACTATGCTAAACCGGCAATAATCCTTCGCGGTTACGGTCGTCAATCAAGTGGAATGATTGTTGTCAAAGATGCAAATAACATCTGTTGTGATGTCCAAACAAGTGGTGATGAGGCGATGAGCTATGCACAAAAACTGCCACATGCAGTTGTGATAGTCAGTGAAGATAGAAAAAAAGCAATACAAAAAGCAAAAGAGTTAGCATGTGAAATTATTTTTCTTGATGATGCCTACTCCAAGCACAATATTAAAAAGCGTGATATAGTTATAGATGTAGATACAAAGAATAGTTTTTGCCTACCAAGTGGACCATATCGTGAGAGACTCTGGAGTGCAAAAGAGGCTCTTGTTGTCAAAGAGGAGAGAGATTTCAAGCGAGTGGTACATGTAAAGAATCCGACACAAAAAATGACACTTGTCACTGCGATAGCAAGGCCACAACGACTTGAAAAATATCTGCCTAAAGTTGTTGCAAAGCACTATTTTGAAGATCACCATAATTTCACAAAAGAGGAACTTATAGCAATTTTGGCACAAGATAAGGCAACATCTCTTTTAGTGACTCTAAAAGATTATGTAAAAATTGAACATTTTGGATTGCCTCTTTCACTTTTGGATTTGGAAATAAAAGTGAAAGAGGATGTGATGAAAAACTTTTAAATAGATGTTTTAAATTTATCTATTTTGTCATTTTTTTAAAGATAGAGCCTGTTATAAGTAGAGCAAAACCATCAAAGAAAAGACTAAAACCTACTAATAGACCAATGAGATAGGTTGATGTAAATGGCCAACCTACTATAAATAAAACTCCAATTAGCATAGAAAAAATCGCATTGATAAGCCACCAGATCCAACCATTTGCTGGGCGCATATTCATAGCAAGCGAAAAACTTGCAAATGAGTCCATGAAAAAGTATATTGCAAGAAGTAGACCGACTGTTCCTATCCCTGTCATAGGATAAAAAACTATTAATGCCCCGATACCGATAAGTATAAAACTTTTGAGCCATCCAAGAAAATCACTTTTATCGCTGATATAGGTAAAATACCCAGCCATAAACCCACTAAATATCATAAGCCATGCAACAAAAGTCACTGTTGCCAATGTCATAAACACAGGGTAAATAATACCCACAATACCAAGAATAATAAAAACTACACCTATAATTTTTGTGTATTTACTAAATTTTTCAAACAAATCCTCATCAATAGGATACTTCCACATTCTTTAACTCCTTGTAATTATAAAACTGCTAGAAAGTAACAGTTCCAATAATAGTATATTGATAGCCTAACTGACTACAGACAAAATATGAAAATAGCAGGAGTGAACGCTCTTACTAATTTCATTAACAAAATAGAGATGAGGATTGTAACATAGGTTCATGAGAATAAATGCTATTTAAGTAACATTTAGTAGTCTGATCAAATTTTGGATATTATTTCATACAATGATGTGAATAATCTTCACATAATTAAAATTTCGTTAAAATAGTGAAATTCTTCTTTTTAAGGAAAAAAATATTGCAGGCAAAAGTTGAAACAGTAAAAACCCTTCTTGATGCACTCCCATTTATTCGTGAGTTTAGAAAAGAGATAGTAGTTATAAAATATGGCGGTTCGGCACAGACATCACCAGAGTTAAAAGAGAAGTTTGCTGAAGATATTTTACTTATGTATCTTGTGGGTATTAAACCTGTTATTGTGCATGGGGGTGGAAAAAAGATTACAGATATGCTTGAAGCTCTTAAAATTGAGACAGAGTTTATTGATGGGCAACGTGTTACAACAAAAGAGACGATGCGTATTGTTGAGATGATACTAAGTGGAGAGATCAACAAAGAGATAGTATCTCTGCTTAATTCGCACGATGCTAAAGCTATAGGTATTAGTGGTAAAGATGCCCATTTTATTCGTGCAAGGGCGAAAGAGTTTAGTAAGTGGGGTTTGACCGGAAATATTACGCATGTTAAAGCAGATGTTGTTTTAAACCTTATTAGAGAGGGTTTTATTCCTGTAATTGCACCTATTGCAGCGGGTGAAGAGATGGGACATCCTGGCTATAACATAAATGCTGATTTGTGTGCTTCTTATGTGGCAAAGGCTATTGGTGCAAATAAAATAATATTTTTAACAGATACGCCAGGTGTATTAAATAAAGAGAAACAACTTCTTGCAACATTGACAAAAGATGAAGTCAAGGTACTTAAAGAGAATGGAGTAATCCATGGCGGCATGGTACCAAAAGTCGATGCTTGCTTAGAGGCAATAGATGGAGGCGTGCAAAAAGCACATATAATTGATGGCAGGTTAGAGCATGCGATGTTACTTGAATTATTTACATCAGAGGGTGTTGGTACACAGATAGTAAAATAGACTAAGGAGTAGATATATGCGTTGCACTACACTATTTTTAGATGAAGTTGGTAATAAAATAAAAAGTATTTCTATCGAATTAATGGATAATGTACTTTCACAAAGCGAGTAATTTTGTTCCCAACTCTTTTACAAGTTTTTCTGAGTATATTATTATATAGTGCTACTCTTTTTGCAGATGATCTAATAGATGTGAAAGAAATTGCACTGAAAAAGGATGAGCAAAAGAAAATTCTTGTAAAATACGATGGTAAAACAAGGCTCTTTCAATTTAGATGGACTTTATATATTAATGATGGATTAGTAATTTTACGCTCTTATGATAAGCGAGTAGCGCAAAACATACTCTACCTTAATCATAAAAATCAAAGTTTTCGGGTTGCACTAAAAACTCCTGGAGCAGATTTTTATAATGTACCTTATATGCTCATTAAATTTAAAGAGTTTGATTTTAAAAATAATAAAGCACTGTTTGTTGTTTATATAAGCGATAATAAACAACAAATAATGCTTGAGATATTAGAAAATAAAAATAAAAGATGAGAGAAATGCAAAGAGTAGAAGCAGAGATTACAAGACTAATTGATGAGTGTGATTATGATGAGGTGAATCGCCTTCTTAGTATGCTTCAAGGCGGAAAAAGAGTGCGCGCAAAATTGATACTCAAAATTGCCCCAGATCATAAAGATGCTCCACTTTTGGCTGCTATAGTAGAGCTTATTCATGCAGCCTCACTTCTGCACGATGATGTGATAGATGATGCGAAGACAAGACGTGGAGTGGCATCTGTGAATGCAACAGATGGTAGTAAAATAGCTGTTATGCTTGGTGATATTTTATACTCGAAAGCATTTACAG
>DQUE01000071.1 GCA_015662405.1 Sulfurimonas autotrophica
CTTAAAGTCACTCTTTCATGTAACCAAAAAAGTTTGAATGAGTGCTACAATAGCACCCATTCAAAAAAAATTATAATGCTTTAGCAATAATTCTATTTAGCCTCATCGCAAAGTCTGCTGTATCATCAAGTTCTCTACCATCAAATAATTTTGCTTGATCAAACAAGACATGTGCAGCATCTTCAATAAGATTTTGATCACTCGTATCTTTTAACTTCTCAATCAATTCATGTTTTGGATTGATTTGTAAAATTGGTGCAGGCTCAGGCACATCACCAGCTTGCCCCATCTGTTTCATCATTTGTGCCATCATGTATGATGGATCTTCCTTGTCAATTTTCAGAGCAACTGGGGATTCCGTTAATTCTGTTGTCACTTCAACCTCTTTTACAGCTTCACCTAATGTCTCTTTAAACTCTTTTGCAAGTCCTTCAAACTCTTTTTCAAGTTCCTCTTTTACTTTTTTCTCTTCTTCACTCTCTTCAAATTTCGCATCTGTCACAGAAACAAGTTTATACTCTTTATACTCTGTAACCATTGGAAATATAATCGTATCTACTTCTTCATTGAGTAGCAATACATCTATACCACGTGCTTTAAACTTCTCTAAGACTGGAGAGTGTTTTAGCATATCTACACTACCTTTACTCGCAAGGTAATATATCTCTTTTTTCTCCTCATCTACATTTTTAACAAACTCTTCAATCGTTGTCATTTCATCAGAATTAAGCGTATGGAATTTTAAAAGTTCTAAAATCTTCTCTCTGTTTGCAAAGTCATTATAGAGTCCCTCTTTGAGTACATTCCCAAATTCTGTATAAAATGTATTATATTTTTCAGGCTCTTTTTTCATCATTTTTGCAAGTTCTGAAAGCACTTTTTTCACTGATGCACTCTTGATTTTTGCCATAATCGGATTTGATTGCAGTATTTCACGCGAAACATTCAGCGGCAGATCTTTTGAATCAATCACACCACGCAAGAAACGTAAATATGTAGGCATTAACTCTTTATCATCATCTGTAATAAATACACGATTAATATAAAGCTTTATTCCAGGTTGATAATCTACTCTGTAGATATCCATAGGCGCTTTGCTTGGAATATAAAAGAGCGTTGTATATTCTATAGCACCCTCTGCTTTATGATGCATCCATTTAAGCGGTTCTTCATTTGAGTGTGCAATTGTTTCGTAAAATGCTATATAATCTTCATCTTTTAACTCACTTTTAGCAATTGTCCAAAGAGCACTTGCGCTGTTAATTTGAACATTTTCTATCTCTGTACGTGCTGGTTCTGTCTCTTTTCCTTCATCATCGCTAACAGCTGGAATATGCTTTTCTTTATCCATAAAAATCGGGAATGGAATATGATTTGAGTATTTTTTAACAATCGCTTCAATACGGTACTCCTCTAAAAATTCCTCTTCACCTTCATTTAGATGCAGAATAATCTCTGTTCCATGTCCCTCTTTTGTAGTCTCTTCTATTTCAAATTCACCACTACCACTACTTGTCCATTTATACGCCTGATCTTCTCCTGCTTTTTTTGAGATAACCTCAACAGTATCAGCCACCATAAATGCAGCATAAAAACCTACACCAAACTGACCGATTAAGTGAGAATCTACCTTTTGATCACCTGTGAGGTTTTCCAAAAATGCTTTTGTACCTGATTTTGCAATCGTTCCGAGATTATTTAACAAGTCTACTTCATTCATACCTATTCCGGTATCAGCAATCGTTAAAAGTTTTTTCTCTTTATCTCTTTTTATATCTATTCTTGGATCAAACTTTATATCCTTATATGCCTCGTTTGTTAAAACAAGCATATTAAGTTTATCAAGTGCATCTGACGCGTTGGAGATCAGTTCACGAAGAAAGATCTCCTTGTTTGAATAGAGTGAATGAATCATTAATTGTAAAATTTGATTTGCTTCTGTTTGAAATTGATGTTTAGCCATATTGTAAATCCTTTTTATTTAGTAATTTTGATAGTATTTTAGCAAAAAAAGTTAACAGTTGCAAGTTTTATCAATATTCTTTAGTCATATTAACTCAAGTCTTATGAAAGCATTGCACGAATCATAATTGCATAATGTAGAACAAAAAGATTTAAAAAGAATATAAGTAAAGAAGAGCCTCGTGATATAATATTTTGTATTGTTGTTCTCGCTTTCCCATTTGTACGAAGTGCTATAAAAAAATGAATAATTGTTACAACTACTATAATAGCTACTAAAATCAACTTTGTTTTCAATGTTTGTGCAATAATATTATCATCATTTGTTACTAACATAGCGTACAAACCATTATCAGTAATCATTATAACTCCTGTTACCAATAACACAACGATAGAAACTAATTCAAAATAACCAAAGATAGGCCCAATATGAGGATAAACCTGTTTTTGCTTCTCTTTATCTAGCAGTGTAATACCTAAAACAAACATAAATATAGAGCCACCTATCCAAGCAATAGCAGCTATGAGATGAATATGTATAAATAAACCCAAATAAAATCCTTTCTATGAGTTCATTATAGTATTATAATTTACATAACACTCTCTTGATATATAACAATATTTTCTCAATTATTTTTTTATGCTACTTTACTAAAATTTATTTTTCTTCAACTCATCAAGTGCTTTTTGTGCCATTTCTGTGACTTGATCTGCTATCTCCTTTACACTTGTAGCAGTTTTGGCATTTACTTGTGTAGTTTGTTCAACTCCATATACTGCACTATTAATTTTATTTGCACTACTACTTTGCTCACTAATACTTGTTCCTATCTCCATAATTGATTGCGAAAGAATATTAATATTTACATTAATCTCTCCAAGAGACTTTTGCGTGCTCTCTGCTAGTTTTCTCACCTCATCTGCAACAACAGCAAACCCTCTACCATGCTCGCCAGCTCGCGCTGCTTCAATTGCAGCATTGAGTGCGAGTAGGTTTGTCTGCTCTGCAATATCTGCAATGATGCTGACAACATTTTTAATATCATTGGATTGTGCAACAACCTCTTGTGCCTTAAGTGATGTCTCATCAATTGATTCAGTAATTTGCATCACTGATTTACTTGTTGTTTCAAGTTGTAATGCCTGATCATTTGCAGATTTTTGCAGTGAATCCATCTTCTCTTCCAGCACATCTGCTTGTTCTAAAAGTGCTGTAGAACTTTGGTAAGTATTTTGTAACATAACAACAATCGCACGACCTAAAGCATTAATGCCATCAACAAGTGCTTTTGTTTCTCCTGAAATTTTTTCATCAAGTGCAATTGTATCAAGATAGTTGTAGTTGGCATATTTCTCTAGTCCTGCTAAAATATCTTGCATCACTTTTGATTGCACATCAAGCATTTTATTGATAGTATTTGCAAGTGTTTGAATCTGTGAGTTCGATGCTTTCGTCTGTACTCTACATTTATAGTGTCCTTGTTGCATCTTATTAAGCACCAAAATTGCCTCACCTACACAGAGCATATCATTTTCTATCCCCTCATTTATCTCATCTGTTTGCTCATTCACCATCTTCGCAACAACAGCAAGTTCATCTTTTCCATCAAGATCGATCTTCTCTATAACATTATGATGTCTATTTAAAAACTCTAAAAATTGTCGTACGCCATAACTAATTTTATCAATCGATTCCGTAATATTTTTACTAATAACATAAGAGAACAACACTGTCAAGAAAATAACTAAAAACATTGCTAATGAGTAGAGTATCAAACTTGATCGTTCAGTACTATATTTATCTCTTGCAATCTCTATCAATCTATCACTGAGATAATCTTCTACCTTTTTTAAGAGATCTATCTTCTTTGTCATCATCGCAAACCAATAAGAGGCATCCACACCAAAGTCTCCAATCGTTGTTGCATTAAGTGCTATTTTACGCATACGATCAACCTCTTTTACAGCCTCACCTTGCAGCGTGTTATGCAGATATGCTACATCCTCCCTATCTGCAAGTATCTCAAAACCATCCATGTAAGAGTTTTGCTCTGAAATAAGTGATTCTAGTTTTGCTTTTGCATTCCCAAGAAATTTATCCTGCGAAAATGTAACACTCCCTATGGCTCTCTCTATCCCCGCTCGCTCCTTTGCCTGTAAGAAATTGTAATAGGCAAGTGTCTGATTTGCAAGCTTTGCATCTGCTGCTTGTGTAGAAGCTTTGGCTATAAAATTTAAAAACTTTCTATTCATATTAGTATAATAAGCAATCGCCTCTTTTGATGCTATCTTTTGTGCTACTACCCTCTTACGCACTTTTGCTATCTCTTGTAACTCTTGGAGTGCTTTTTGCAAATACATGTAAGTATCGTTTGTAAGAATCTTTTTCATTTTATTATTTGCCAAGAATTGATGCAATGCTTCTATCTTTTCATCTGTCAATTTCTGCTGCTTTGGCAGTTGTTGTGCAAATTTTTTAGCTTTTGATCCAAAATAACCAGCAGTATATCCCCGCTCTTTTTGTGTTTCATGCACCAAAGAGGATATAGCAGCATCAAGTCTAACAATTGTATCGTACTCTGCATACCTCTTTTTTTGTTCAAAACTTGTGCTAATAGCAAAAAGAGCCATGACAACCATTGTAATAGTTGGGAGAACAACATTAAAGAGTAATTTATTTTTTATACTAATGTTTTTTAAAAAATCCACTATTGCTCCTTTGCTTTCATCTCTTTGTAGAGTTTTTCATACTTCTCTTTTTCTATTGTAGATATTGTTCTTCTACAAGATATATAGCCATGCTTTCCATCACAATTTACAAAAGGATAAACAGTCGCAAAGACCCAATAGTATCGCCCATCTTTTGCTCTATTTTTCACAAATCCTCTCCACCTCTCTCCACGCTTTATAGTCTCCCATAAATCTTTAAAAGCAGCTTTTGGCATATCAGGATGGCGTACAATATTGTGTGGCTTTCCTACAAGCTCTTCCACCGTATAACCCGCATAATGGCAAAACTCATCATTTGCAAAATTAATAACACCTCTCTCATCCGTTTCTGAAACAAGAAAAGCTTTCGTATCTAACTCTATCTCATTTGGATCATGGTTTGCCATTGGATCACTCCATATATTTTAATTTACTTTAGATATATTATTTCATATTAAATATTAAGATCTACTAAAGCCTTCATTAATCACTGCAATGCTATGATTACAAAAACAAAAAGAAGTAACCTATTTATGGCATTAATTGACCTACAAAAAATTAGTAAACACTACTCGGCACAAAAAATTCTCACCGAAATTGACTTTCATATTGATGAGGGTGAGCGTATCGTTATCATCGGGAAAAATGGCAGTGGAAAATCTACTCTGCTCAAAATTATCAATGGTACGCTCGACCCTGATAGCGGACGACGTATCATCAAAAATGATTTAGAAGTCAAAATGCTTGACCAGCGTCCCCAATTTGAAGAGGGGCATAGTGTTCGCCAAGCTGTAGAGGCAGGACTAAAAGAGCTTCATCTTGCAAAAGAGCGTTATAATGAACTTTCACAACTTTTAAGTAAGGATTTTGAAAATAAAACACTGCTCCAAGAGCATGAAAAGCTCTCACGCTACATTGATCACCATAATGCTTGGAATTTGGATGATAAGATAGAGAGAATCTTGCAACATTTTCAACTCAAAGAGTATGAAAACAAACCTGTAGCGCTCTTAAGTGGAGGAGAACAAAGGCGTGTAGCACTTGCTTCACTGCTCCTGCAAAAACCTGATGTACTTCTTCTTGATGAGCCTACCAATCATCTTGATGTCTATATGGTTGCATTTTTAGAAGAGCTCATCTTAAAAGAGAAATTCACCCTTGTATTTATCTCGCATGACCGCTACTTTATCGATAGAGTTGCCACAAAATCTGTAGAGGTCGAAGATTGCACTCTACGCGAGTACAGAGGTGGTTATAGTGACTATCTCACACAAAAAGAGGAGTATTTACGAACTCTCCAAAAACAGCATGATAATCTGCTCGCTCTTTTAAAGAGAGAAAATGAGTGGTTTGCCCGTGGCGTGCGTGCAAGACTTAAAAGAAATGAAGGACGAAAAGAGCGTCTCATGCAACTTCGCAAAGAGGCAAAAACAAACCCTGCAAAAATTCGCAAAATGTCTGTAGAGTTGCAAAGAGAAGCAAAACATTTTAATCGTGACAAAAGTATCAATAAACAAAAAATGCTTTTTGAGATAGAAAACTTGGGTCTCAAACTTGGCGACAAAGAGCTATTACGTGACTTTACAACCCGAATTCTTCAAAAAGATGTCATTGCCATCGTCGGACCTAACGGCAGTGGTAAATCAACCCTTCTAAAAGCACTCCTTGGACGCATTGAGCCAACAAGCGGAAAAATTAAACGCGGAGAATTTAAAGTAGGCTACTTTGACCAACACCGAGAGATGCTTGATGATGATAAAAATCTTATAGAGACTTTTTGCCCTAATGGAGGAGATAGAGTCAATGTCCGTGGTAGTGACTTACATGTATATGGATACCTCAAAAATTTTCTCTTTCCGCGTGAGTTTTTAGACAAAAAGATAGGGGTACTCAGTGGTGGTGAAAAAAACCGTGTTGCCCTTGCGCTACTTTTTACAAAAAATGTTGATATACTCATTTTAGATGAACCAACAAATGACTTGGATATTCCAACGATAAATATTTTAGAAGAGCAATTGACAAACTTTGCTGGTGCGGTCATAATTGTCTCCCATGACAGATATTTTGTAGACAAAATTGCAAAAAAACTTTTTATATTTAAGCCAGATAAAACCATTGAAGAGTCTTACCAACACTATAGTGAGTATTTGGAACTCGAAAAAGAGCTACAAGAGTTGCAAACAATGGAAAAAGAGGCTACAAAAGAGAAAAAGCCACCGTTACATAAAAAAGAGAAGCAAAAAGCTTTCAAACTCACTTTTAAAGAAAAAATTGCCTTAGAAAAACTACCGCATGAGATAGAAGAGCTTGAACAAAAAATAGATGAAAAAAAGAGTTGTCTCTCAGACCCGAAGTGTTATGAAGAGATAGGACTTGCAAAACTTGCCAAAGAGCTTGCAGACTTGGAAGCCCTCTATGAAGAAAAAGTTGAAGAGCTTTTAACAATTCAAGAAAAAGAAGAAGAGATTGCTAATGGATGAAAAAGAGTATAAAGCCAAACGCGCAAAAGAAGTAGTTAGTCTTGGATCTGAAGATACTGAATACAAGTATGAATATGCCCCTGAAGTGTTAGAGACCTTTGAGAATCTTCATCCAGAGATGGATTATTGGGTAACACTCAATGCCGATGAGTTCACATCGCTCTGCCCAAAAACAAATCAGCCTGATTTTGCAACACTTGTGATTAACTATATACCTGATATGAAAATGGTTGAAAGTAAATCACTCAAACTCTATCTTTTTAGCTTTATAAATAGCGGTGAGTTCCATGAAGATGTAGTCAATAAAATAGGTAAAGATTTAGTAGCGCTTATGCAACCAAAATATCTTGAAGTTATTGGCCTTTTTTATCCCAGAGGAAACATCAGCATACATCCAACCTTTAGCTATGCAAGAGAAGAAGAGAAGTATCAAGAGCTACTAAAATATAGATTTTTCAATAGAAACTGTAACCCACAAAGGATAGGATAGTGCAACTAACACCTTTACATGTAAAAGAAAAAACTACTATTCAATACATGAGTCGTGAGTTACTCTTTCTTGCACAAAGTGGACAGCCATACAGGGGAACACTCTATATAAATTTCACCAGTACAGGAGAGACCTTTGATCTGCTTGATTTTAAAAAGTATCTCACCTCACTCAGAGAGAAAAAATACAATGCCGAAGATATTGCCTTTGCAATACATGAGACAATCACCAAAAGCATACAAACAGAGAATTTAGGTGTTATTGTTGATTTAACAGCGCGTGGAGGTCTGCAGCAAAGACTCTGCTATGGAGCAGA
>DQUE01000023.1 GCA_015662405.1 Sulfurimonas autotrophica
GCTCTCCCTCTGAGAATTTTTTATAAATAAAAAGATTTTTTACATCTTCTACATCAATCCGTATCGCTTCAAATCCTTCGAGATAATCCTCTACAAAATTCAATATACCACCATCATCAGGTGTTTCACTTTTTGAATTAATCAAATACTTAAAAAGTCTAATAACATCCATTGCTAATTCTTTGGATTTTCATAAAATAGATAAGGAGTTGAAAAGTTACTAATCTCAAAATAGACTTTTTTCTCACCAGCATCTACTACCAAATTTTTATTTGTATCTATATACCCATAGCCGTAGCGATAACTTCTAGCAGTATTGCCATCCGTGCTTGTTGCTGTTGTTAATTTGTCAATTTTTATAAATCTTTGTACAAGCTTATCACCCATATAGATATCAAGAACACCATTTGTTCCCGTCCAGTTTTGAATAGAGCGTCCTATCTTGTTTTGCGTCTCTTGTGTACATCCACCCAACATAAGCACTCCAACTATTGCCAGTACAATCACTATTTTATTTTTCATTATATTTTTCTCCATATTTTAACTTTTTCAATGCTATCTCTTCATTTTCTTGACGCATTAATGACTCACCGACCAAAAATGCATCCACGCCTGCTTTACTTAAATCTTCAAGCTGTCCATGTTCATATATACCACTTTCAGCTACTATAATTTTACCATTTGGTATCAAAGGAATCAATTCATAGCAAAGGTTCATATTCATCTCAAATGTCTGCAGGTTTCTATGGTTAATACCTATAATATCAGCGCCTGCATAGATTGCTTTGATCAACTCTTTTTTATTATGTACCTCAACTAAAACATCTAAACCTAAATGTCTTGCGTACTGCAATAGATCTTTAAGCTCTTTTTTACTCAAAGCCGCTGCTATAAGTAAAATAAAATCAGCACCAAAAACTAAAGCTTCAAGCACCTGATACTTTGAGATGATAAAATCTTTTCGCAAAAGAGGAACAGAGACATACCTGCGAATACCTGCGAGATAATCTAATGAACCTTGAAAAAAATGGGGTTCAGTCAAAACAGAAATAGCACTCGCTCCTCCACGTTCATATGCTTGTGCAATAGATAGAGGATCAAAATCTTCACGAATAACACCTTTAGAGGGTGATGCTTTTTTCACTTCAGCTATAATTCTATAAGGATCATCCTCTGTTGCTTGCAAAAATGGTATCACATCACGTGGTTGTCTGGCATTAAAAGCCAGTGAACGTCCTAACCAATCCAATGAAAACTCTTTTTCTCTTTTTACTAAATCTTCTTTTGTTTTTTTAATAATATCATCTAAAATCATTTTTTCTTTTTACCTTTTTTATGTTGCGCTCTTTGCCTGTAGCACTCATCTATTTTTTTTGCATGTAACAATACCTCTGCATTATCTCCACCTTCCATCTTGACAACTCTATCCATTATTTTTTTTGCTTTGTCGCATTGATGGAGTTTATAGTATCCCCAGGCTAAAGAGTCTAAATAATAAGCAGAATCAGGGTTTGTTTTCAAAGCCTTCTTAACATAGATAATCCCTTTTTTGACATCCAAGTCGTGATCAATAAGAATATAACCCAAATAGTTTAAATAGAGTGCATCACCTGTCGCTTTAGCAGCCTCTGTTAACTTTTTTACAACTAAAGTGAGCACTTTTTTTGCAATCTTTTTAGCATGTGCCTCATACTCATATATAGCACTTTGTCCCAAATATTTTATATCACCTGTTTGTTCATAAAGTTTTTGCGCTAATATACTTGCTTTTAAATAGTTTTTTCCTCGAACATATAACTCTAAAAGGAGCTCATCATCAACATGTGTCTCTTCTAAAAAATCCATCAATTTAATATAATCCCTTTTATAGGTGTATATTTGAATAATCTTTCTTGCCACAGCTTCTTCTTTCTGTAAAGCATAAACTCTTTTATATACAGAAAGCAGTCCTTCAATATTATTCTCATTACTATAGATACCAATTAAACGCTTACAAATAAGTTTTGAGCACCCATGCACACGAGAATGTGTTTCAAGATAAGCAATCGCATCTTTTTTTCTATGCAGATTTACATATAAGATGACTGCCATTTTATCAAGTATTTTTTCATTATACTCTTTCGTATATGCACTATTGAGATATTGTAATGCTTTGTCAAACTCCTGATTTTTAATGTACACATCAGCCGCTAAAAGATAATCCTCTGCTTTTTGTGTCTCTTTTGCAAGCCTAATAGCAATCTTTTTCGCATACTCAAGTTTACCCATTTGCATGAGAGCAATAACTTTTAAGCGTACTAAAATAGGATCATCTAATGAATCGCCAATGATTTCATCAACTTTGCGAACAACTTTTTGTACCTCTTTTGCTAAAAGATAATTATGCAAAGAACGATAGAGATACTCTTTTTTCGATGACTTTTCATAAAGTATTGCAAACTCTTTTGCAGCTATATCATACTGTTTTGTTAATTCAGCATTCAATGCTAACATAATGTACAAATCTTCTGTTTCAAAGGCTTTTTCATCCGGTTTAACAGTTTTTTGCTGCATCGCACATGAAACAAAGAACAGTGACAAGACTATAGCAAGTACAATTTTAATCATCTCTTATTCCTAGACACTCTTGTTTTAACTCATCTACTCTTGTTTTATAATAATCCCAAAATGGAAATGTTTTACACTGATTTGGACGAGCGTTGTATATTTTACACCCATTGGAGACTCTATCATAAAAAACGCATTCATAAGAATTGCCTCTTTTTTTCTCTTTTATAGAGTATTTATATCCTTTTTTGAAAAGATATTTTAACGCAAATTCATTAACACTCATCTCTAACACTTCGGCAATTGCGAATATTTCCGATTTATTGACATAAATATATCCACTCTCTCCAGTACAACACCGCCCTTCACAAGTAGCACATGCAGTTGCATCAAAAGCATACGGATAGCCCTCTTTTTTTATTATATTTGACATTTTATACTCTGTGTATTTGCTTTTTTATATATTTCTTGCATTTTTTTAGAAACCTTCTTTCCTTCAAAACTGATAAATGGTTGCCAAACTTTCATAAGAGACTTTGAACCGTTTCTTGCATGTATGAGAACCAATGATGCACTTCTGTCTATTTTTGGATGTACAAACTGCGCATCAACAACTCTCATTTTCACTCTGTCTAACTGCGCACAAACTGCACCAAATTGTGTAGCATCATAACAAAATATAAAATGTGACCGCGGTTTTAATAAACGAGAGACTTTTTTAAAAAATTTATCCAAAGGAAGATTACTATTATAGCGTGCATGCAACAACATCTCATTTTCACTCTTTTGTACACCTGAAGGGTAAAAAGGTGGATTTGAAACAATATAATCAAATTTGAGTCTTTCGTCAAGATCTAAAAAATCACATGCATGCAGTTTATAATTTATCTTATTGACTCTAGCATTTATTTTTGACAACTCTCTAAATACCTCTTGCTTCTCCACTGCCTCAAGCTGCACTTTCTCATTATCTCTTGCAACAAGTAAACCTACGATTCCACACCCTGCTCCAACATCTAAAACTTTTCCTTTTGGCTTAAAGGCATTGATAAAGTCATATAAAAGTAGCGAGTCACTATTGTAACAATAACCAGAGTCTGGCTGATAAAGAAGCATGAATTAAAGTCCCTTGCGTTATAATATTGCAATTATATCACAAGGTCATAGAGCGATGATTATTATTCCTGCAAGATTAGCATCAACACGGTTTCCACAAAAAGTTTTAGCAGATATAGGTGGAGTGCCAATGGTTGTACGAACAGCAAAACGAGTAGAACATTTAGACAGTGTAGTAGTTGCCTGTGATGATGAGCGTATTCTCAATACATGTAAACAATACGGCATAAAAGCAATGCTTACTTCTACAACCCATAAAAGCGGAACAGATAGAATTCATGAATGCGCTACAATATTAGATTTGCCAGATGATGAACTCATTATCAATGTCCAAGCAGATGAACCATTTATAGAGCCTGATGTTGTTGCATCCCTTATGAAAAAACTCCAGCAACTCCAAGAGAGTAAAAAAGAGTTTATTATGGGAAGTTGCTATAACTCTATTAATGCTGAGGCAGCAAAAGATCCTAATTTGGTAAAAGTTGTACTCAATGACAAAAGTAATGCTATCTATTTTTCTCGTGCAAAAATACCCTATAATCAAAGTGGAGAAGCAGTATATTTTGGACATATCGGTATTTATGGCTTTTCTAAAAAAAGCTTGAAAGAGTTTTGTGCTCTACCTGATGCACCTATAGAAGACATAGAAAAACTTGAACAGCTCCGTGCTATTTATCATGCAAAAGATATAGCTATGGTCAAAGTAGCAAGTACAGGTTTTGGAATAGATACACAAGAAGATTTACAAAGAGCAATTGAAATATTTTTATAGATTGATAGTTACATGTAAAGAGGTAAAGCCCCAAAGAGGGACTTCAAAGAAAGAGTTTATAACTTAGATATTATCACGAATGCCTAAATCTTCAATGAGTTTCATATAAGCCTCTTTGTTTTTTCTTTTGAAATATTTCATCAAACGACGACGTTGTCCAACTAATTTTAGTAGTCCTAAACGAGATGCGTGATCTTTTTTGAAAACTTTTAAGTGTTCTGTTAACTCTTTAATTCTTTCAGTTAAAAGTGCAATTTGAACTTCACTTGAACCAGTGTCATTTTCACTGCGACCATATTTCGCAACTATTTCTTGTTTTTTAGCCGAATCTAAAGCCATAATAGCCTCCTGATGGGTATAATAATCTAACTCAAATGCACAACGCAGAAGAATTGAAACGCGATTATAGCCAAACTTTTCTTTAACCCAAATTATGTGATAAAACAGTAAAAATTCAGAGCACCAAAAAGTAGCTTAAAATTTTTACTTAATATCCTTTAAACACGAACATAGACAATCTTTAAGAAATTTCTATTGCATAATTTGGGTTTAATTTTCACACAAGAGAGTAATTTTAGATATAATATACTTTTAAAAGTCTAAAATGAAAGTAAATATATGCTTATAACCCGCGCTAGTGAATATGCTATTTTATCACTTATACTGTTATCAAAGGCAGAATCACCAATGGATAGTGACACGCTTTCTCGAGAACTTGCTATTTCTAAAAGTTTTTTAGCAAAAATTCTACAATCTTTGGCAAAAGCACAAATATTAAACTCATATAAAGGTGTCAATGGTGGCTTTGCCCTTAATAAAGATCCAAAAGATATAAATATGCTCGCAGTAGCATCTTGCGTAGAGGGAAAGGCACCTACTGTTTTTGAATGTGCACCATCGCAAAACGACTGTCCGTCTGAAAAAGCAAGTACTTGCTCAATATGGCCTTTTTTACATAAACTCCAAGGGAAAATAGATCTGTTTTTAAAAGATTTAACTTTGGCAGATTTATTAGAAGAGTGAAATTTGTGAGACAATAGAGCTTGGCAAGAAAACTAACAGCAAAACAAAAAATCGGAACTTCCCTTAATTTTTTATTAGGAAATCGTGATTTAGGTGTCGTCATTTTTGTCATGGCAATTTTAGCCATTATTATAGTCCCTTTGCCTTCATCTGTATTAGACGTATTGCTGACAATTTCTATTGCACTCTCTGTTTTAATCTTATTGATTTCACTCTATGTTCCAAAACCAACAGATTTAACAACATTTCCTACACTTATACTTGTACTGACACTTTTTAGGCTTTCACTCAACATTGCAACAACAAGAATGATTTTAAGTCATGGGCATGAAGGACCCGATAAAGTAAGTGATGTTATTACGAGTTTTGGTGACTTTGTTGTAGGTGGAAACTATGTCATAGGGATTATCGTCTTTGCAATTTTGGTACTCATAAACTTCATGGTTATCACAAAAGGTTCCACTAGAGTTGCTGAAGTAGCGGCTCGTTTTGTACTCGATTCAATGCCTGGAAAACAGATGGCAGTTGATGCCGACTTAAATGCAGGGCTGATAGATGATGCCGAGGCAAAAAAACGTCGTGCCGAGATTCTTCAAGATGCAAACTTCTATGGAGCGATGGATGGTTCTTCAAAGTTTGTTAAAGGAGATGCCGTTGCAGGTATTATCATCACGCTTATTAATATTATTGGCGGATTCCTTATAGGCGTTTTTCAGTACAACATGAGTGTTGCAGATAGCGCTGCTACTTTTACACTTTTAACCATCGGTGATGGACTTGTAAGCCAGATTCCAGCACTCATCATCTCTACTGCTACAGGTATCATAATTACCCGTTCTTCAGGTGATGATGATAATTTTGCAGAGGGTACCATCACGCAGATGATAGGAAATGCAAAAATCATGATGATAGTCGGGTTCATTATGTTTTTATTTGCGCTTGTACCTGGACTCCCTACTGCATCTATGGGTTTTGTAGGTCTTATTTTTGCACTCCTTGGATGGTCTATTTATAAATATGAAAAAGGTGAACTCTCTATTTTGGATGTTGAAAACGTACTTGGTACGAAAACAAAAGCAGAGCTAGAAAAAGAAAAAGAACAAACAAAACCAAAAAAATCAAATGAAGAGATCGCAAAAGAAGAAGAGAGTGCCCTTGAAGAGATTCTCAAAGTAGAAATGCTCGAACTCACGCTTGGTTATCAACTCATAAAACTTGCTGATAGTTCACAAGGTGGTGATTTGCTTGAGCGTATCCGTTCAATGAGAAGAAAAATTGCTAGTGACTTTGGTTTTTTAATGCCACAGGTTAGAATCCGTGATAATTTACATCTCAAGCCAAATCAATACCAAATTCTTCTCAAAGGCATTGCAATTGGTGAGGGTGAAATTATGCCTGATAAATTTCTTGCAATGGACAGTGGTATGGCAACAGGAGAGATTCAAGGAGAGCCTACAAAAGAGCCTGCTTTTGGACTCGATGCTATCTGGATAACACCTGAACAAAAAGAGGATGCAATTATTAATGGATATACTGTTGTCGATCCTGCTACTGTTATTTCAACGCATATGAGTGAACTCATTAAACGCAATGCAGAAGAACTCCTAACCCGCCAAGAGGTACAATCTCTCATTGATAAAATTAAAGATGACTACCCTGTCATTGTAGATGATGTATTGAAAGTTGCTTCTATTGGTCTAATTCAACGAGTTTTAAAAGCACTCTTGCATGAAAAAATTCCACTCAAAGATATGCTTACCATTTTAGAGACAATTGCAGATATCGCAGAATACACGAAAAATGTTGATTTTATTACCGAGCAAGTACGTGCAAAACTCTCCCGTGTTATTACACAAATGTATACGGGAGATGATGGTGTCATCAGGCTTTTAACATTTGATACACAAACTGAACAGTTACTCCTACAAAAATCACAAGAACAAGATGGTGTAAGAAATCTCATGCTTAACGTAGGAGAGATCAATGCACTCATACAGGCAACAAGTGCAAAAGCCGCCGACCTACTCCAAAAAGGGATATCTCCGGTTATTATTATAGTCGACCCACAAATTCGTCGTAGTGTTGCAGAAATATTTGAAAGGTTTTCTCTTGATGTTGTTACACTATCACATGCAGAAATCGACTCAAGTGCCACATTTGAAGTAGTGGGTTCAATTTCAATTCAAACAGAAGAAACAACTAATTAAAAGGGTAAAAATGAAAAACAGAACAATTCACCACCTCTCACACATAGATTTAGACGGCTATAGTTGCCAACTTATAATGCAGTATACACCGTACAAAAAATTTAATTATAATGCAAACTATGGAGCGGAAGTAAAACAAAAGCTTGAACTTATCTTAGAAAACATTAAAAAAGCCAAAGAAAAAGCTTATATACTTATTACTGATTTAAACCTTACAGCCGATGAGTCCCGCTGGCTAAGCCATGAAGTTCAAAAGATGAATGCCAACTCTTTTGATGTAAAACTACAACTCCTTGATCATCACGGTAGTGGAGCAGAAAGTGCAAAAAAACATGAATGGTACTATCTTGATACAAATCGTTGTGCTACGAAAATAACATACGACTATGCAAAAGAGAACTTTGCACTTGATGAGCCGACATGGATGAAAAAATATGTAGATGTTGTCAATGCTGTTGATTTATGGAAGCAAGAAGAGCATGACAATTTTGAATATGGTAAAGTTTGTATGCGTCTTGTAACAGAGACAAAAGAACTCAACCGTATCATGTTTGCAGATGAAGATTCCAACTACAAACTTACTCTCTTACATGAAGCGGCAAAATATATTCACGAGCCAGATGCACCTATTTTACTTGATGAAAAAATTCACTCTTTAAAAAAGAATTTTTTCAGACGAGATAAAGATGATACACTCGACAATCTTGCAACTCGGTATGTTGTAGAATTACTTGGCAAATCTCGTCATGAAAAAACAATCTATTACAAAGGCTACCGAGGCTACTTAAGCTATGGTATCGGGAACACTTCTATAGTTGGCAATGGCTTTTTAACGGCTTATCCTGAGTATGACTTTATCGTAGATGTAAGCTACCGAGGAACCATGAGTTTGCGTGCGAACAATAATGTTAGTGTTGCACAAATAGCAAAAGAGTGGGCAAATGGTGGTGGACACCCTAATGCAGCAGGTGGAAGAATCATGGGCTTTAAAGAGCAATTCCGTTATGACAAAGTCAAACAGCAAATTGAAAAAGTTATTAATGATAAAGAGGCAGTTGCTGGTGATTTAGCCTATAAAAAAGAGGATCAAGAGAAACAATAAGAGAAACTAAGACTTTGGAATTATTGATAGCAATCCTTTTACGCTATCAACTAATTATTTAAAAAATACCTCTCTATTCCATTAGCTAAACCTTCTGCCATAGTTTTTTGATATTTTTTATTGACAAGTCTTCGTGCTTCCATTGGGTGTGTTATAAAACCAACCTCAACAAGGACAGAAGGCATTTGTGCTCCTACTAACACCCAAAACGGCCCTTCTCTCACACCAGCATCCTTGACATTGCTATATTTTCTTGTAAGTGTTGCTAGCACACTTCTTTGCAAATCAATCGCCAATTTATTTGATGCTACAATATTGTGAGAATTTATAGTATTTAAAAAACTCTCTTTACCATAATAATCCATTGCATCCAAATCTGCTGAATTTTCTAAAGCAGCAACTTTTTTTGCCCTGCTTGAGCGAGATGTTGAGAGAAAATAGCACTCTATTCCATGTGCTTTCTTTGCATCTTTTCGACCTACTGCATTTGCATGAAGACTTATAAAGATATCTGCATTTTTTCTATTAGCATATTTCGTTCTATCGCGTAATTTTATAAAACGATCACTCTCTCTTGTCATATAAACTTTAAAGCCACGACGACGCAAAATATCTCTTAACTTTTTTGCTATACTTAAAACTACCACTTTTTCTCTGTAATTTCTATATCCAACAGCACCTGGATCTTTTCCACCATGTCCTGCATCTATTACAATCACCTTGTTTCTATCCACTCTTTTAGGAGACTGTTTCTTATATCTATTTACAACAATAGCTTTTTTGTTTTTTATTGCCTTATTTACTATTTTAATTGAAAGCTCTTTTCCCTTTTTGCTAAAACGTACATACAAAGGTGTTTTATTTGCTATAACAAGACGTAATGTATTTGGATTATACTGTGCAAGCTTTATCCTATCTACCCCCTCTTGTCTTAGACTCCTCGCACTCTTAAGCATAGAGGCATGCACGTCAAATACATACTTATAGACTCTCTTTTTTTTATCATATAGAGTAAAGTAGTTTACCTGATTTTTTTGCAGGTTTTTATCAAATGTTAATACTAATCTTTTATCTCTAAAACGTACTGATTTTAATTTGTGAGATGACTTGACTTTAATCGTTTTTTTAGTAGCAGTTGTTCTTTTTTTTGCATGAGAGAGAAGTTTATACTCCTTTTCATACTGTTTTACATCTATGTGTAGTTTACGTCCGCTAGAGACTATCCCTTGTAAAGCAGAGTATTTTAATCTCCTGTCATTCTTCATTAATGCACGAAGATAGAGGTTTTTATAATCATTATAGGCACGAAACTGATCTGTTTTTACCAGAGATTTAGAAAAAGTGTTTGCTCTGTTTAAAATTTCTTGATCACTTAAAGCATATAAACTACTTAGAAAAAACAGTAAAAGAACAAAAACTTTTCTCATCATACAGTACTATTCACCTTGAATAAGTTTATCGAGTAGCTCTTTTACTGTAATTATCTCATTTAATTTATATCCATTGGTTCCAGAAAAGAAGAGACCAGTTTCTAAATTTCCTTCATATGCATCACTTAACCTGTCAGCTATACAAAACCCAACAATTTTTGCCTCTTCACCTCTATTGCATGGTGCAACACAGTTTGAAATACATTTAATAGCAGGACCTTCTCTTTTTTCAACCATACGTGTTAAATTGGTCACAACACCTTGTGCAGGGTAACCTACAGGAGAACCCATAAGTTTTATATCATCCTCTTTTGCATCAAGAAGAACTTTTTTAAAGTTTGCATGTGCGTCACACTCATATGTACCTATAAAGCGTGTACCCATTTGGACACCACTTGCACCAAGTTCCATCACTGCCTCTATGTCATTTTTATCCCATATTCCACCTGCAGCTATTACTGGCATACCACCCCACTCCGCTGCTTCTTCAACTACTGGTTTGACTAAATTTTCCAATTGATACTCAGGCATAGAGCACTGTTCATAAGTAAATCCTTGATGCCCACCACTTTTTGGGCCTTCAAGAATTACTGCATCAGGAAGGCGATTATAACGCTTTTGCCATCTTTTACAGATAATTTTTAAAGCTTTTGCCGAAGAGACAATAGGAACAAGTGCAACATCAGGGTACCCTTCAGTAAACTCAGGCATATTTGTCGGAAGTCCTGCTCCTGTTATGATAATGTTAATACCCGCCTCACAAGCATCACGTACAACACGTCCATAATCATTAATTGCATAGAGTATATTTGCAGCTAATGGCTTATCTGCGCAAATTTTTCTTGCATTTTTGACTATCTCAAAAAACCCCTCTTTAGAGTAAAAATTTGCTTCGCTTAAAGGTCTGTCTGCTACAAGTTTTTTAGCAAACTTTTTGTCTTTGTAATAGCCTGTTCCAACAGAACTAATAACGCCAAGACCACCCTCTTTTGAAACAGTTCCAGCTAATTGATCCCAGCTAATACCAACACCCATTCCACCTTGTACTATTGGCTTTTCTATCTCATACTTACCAATTTTTAAAGACTTGAAACTCATTTTATTTAACCTTTAACTTTGAAAATTTTCTCTTTCCAACCTGCAATAGGTACTCTCCTGATGGTAACTCTAACTTTTCATCAGAGATCTTCTCTTGGTTTATTTTAACACCACCCTGCTTAATATCTCTCCTTGCTTGAGAAGTAGATGGTTCCATCTTACATGTAACTAAGGCTTTGGCAATCCAAATGGGTCCATCACAGCTAAACTCTGCAATATCACTTGGAACCTGACTCTTTGCATGCACTCTATCGAACTCCTCTTTTGCTTTTTGAGCAGCCTCTTCATTATGAAAACGAGCTGTAATCTCTAGTGCCAACTCCTCTTTTACTTTTTTAGGATGCAGTTTTCCCTCTTTCACCGCCGTTTCTAATGCAGCAATCTCATCTAAGCTCTTCTTACTTAATAGCTCAAAATATCGCCACATCAGTTCATCAGATATACTCAAAACTTTACCAAACATATCATTTGGTTCATCTGAGACACCGATGTAGTTCCCAAGTGATTTACTCATCTTTTGAATGCCATCGAGCCCTTCTAAAATAGGCATCATTAAAACTGCTTGCTGCTTTTTAACACCATAGACTTTTTGCAGCTGTCTTCCCATTAAAAGATTAAATTTTTGGTCTGTTCCACCTATTTCAATATCAGACTTCAAATAGACACTATCATAACCTTGTAGTAGCGGATACATAAATTCACTCGTTGCAATTGCTACATTTGTTTTAAATCGCTTTGAAAAATCATCACGCTCCAACATACGTGCCACAGTTAAATTGGATGCAAGCGATATCAACTCAGCGGCACTCATTTTACCTAACCAGTCATCATTATATACAATATCTGTTTTACTCTCATCTAAAATTTTAAAAGCTTGTGTCGTGTAGCTCTCAATATTTTTGATAATATCCTCTTTTGACAACACTTTACGCGTAGCATTTTTTCCAGTTGGATCACCAATAGTTGCAGTAAAACTCCCTATTAAAAACTGTACACGTCCACCATACTTTTGAAATGTTGCAAGTTTTTGCAAAAGAACAGTATGTCCCAAATGTAAATCCGGTGCTGTTGGATCAAATCCCGCTTTTACGGTATATGTTTTACCTTCTTGAAAATAAGCTTTTAAAAGTTTTTCTACTCTTTCGTTGTCAATAATCTCTGCACAACCTCTCTTAATTTCTCTTAAAGCTTCATCTATCATTTTTTCTCTCTAAATTTATTTAATTTTTATATGCGTCATCAGTTCTTATCAAATTGACGACTTTTATTTTTGACTCCATTTTAACACGAAGTAAGTTAATATCAGCTTCTTTTGCCTCAAAAACCAATTCACAGTACTTAATATAATCATATGTATCTTTTCCCAACTCAATGGAGTTAATATCTATATCTAATTTTGCCAAAAAACTCAAAAAATCTGCTAATGCACCTTTTTCATTATGTAGTGATGCTATAAGCTTGTATCGAAATATTTTTTCCTGTTTCCATTGTATAAAGACCATTGGTTCTTTATCTTCAAGCATTTTTATTGCATTATTACAAAGTTTATGGTGTACATGTACTTTTGTTTTATCCAAGAAACCCATCACTTCATCCCCATGCTTAGGATGACAACAGTAATCAAATACAATATCTGTAATATTCGTTGTAGAAAAAATTTCCAACCCAGCTATCTCATAACGTTTGAGTTTAAATCTATGGCGTGAAATAAACTTTTTAAACCTGCTATTTTTACTTATATCTGTGATATATTTATGAATAACATTTTTAAAATGCTCACTATCATTTGGAATAGAAACCACACTATCATAATTATGCTTTGTAAACCACTCCTGTACTCTTGCATTATTTAAACTCATTGCAGTTGCTACAATATTTACAGCCATTTTTGCATTGATTTCACGAATTCTTGCATTACAGTTTAGTTTTATATTTGTTTTTGCTTTTGAAGTTTTTACTGCATCAATCCACGAACACCTTGTAATCACCTCATCACCAGTGATAATTTTAACAATATCTCCGTTATTTAACTCTGTAAGTAAAGAGACTTTTGTCTTGTTTATTAAAGCACTTACTGCTTTATTTCCAACTTCGGAATGAACTGCATAAGCAAAATCTAATGCCACCGCACCACGAGGAAGGGTAAAAGCATCACCAGATGGTGAAAATACTGAGATATCTTCTGAGTATAAATCATTTTTAATAAGTGCATAAAAATCCTCCACCGACTCATTTTGATACTGCAAACTGTCTAACCAATCAAGCTTAATATTGTTTCCACCACTCTTGTACTTCCAGTGCGCAGCAACACCAAGCTCTGCTGTTTTATGCATCTCATATGTTCTGATTTGTACTTCAAATATTGTTGCATTGTAAAAAACAGTGGTGTGAATCGTTTGATACCCATTATCTTTTGCCACTGCAATATAGTCTTTAAAACGTGATGCAAGTGGACGAAAGTTTAAATGGATAAGACCCAAAATTGTATAGCATTTTACAGGGTCTGCCGTAAGAATTCTTACTGCTAAAAGATCAAGCACTTCATCAATACTCACTCCTTTTCTCTGCATCTTCAAATAGATAGAGTATTTATGTTTAATCCGCGAAAGAATTTCAAAATCATCTTCACAAAAACCATTTTTTACAAGAATCTTCATTATAGACTCTTTAATAGCATTGAGCTTCATCTCAATAGCATGATAGTTTGTGTCAAGATAATTTTCAATATGATGCTTCTCTTGGGGAAAAACATATCCAAAACTCAAATCTTCAAGTATATTTTTTAAAAATGAAATTCCAAGTCTGTGTGCAATTGGGGCATAGACAACCAAAGTCTCTTCAGCAATGCGTTTTTGCTTATGCGGCTCTAAAGCGTCTAATGTCAACATGTTGTGTAATCTATCACAAAGTTTGACTACAAGAACACGTACATCATGTATACTTGCAATAAGCATTTTTCTAAAAGAGAGTGCTGATACTACAAGCTTTTCATCTGAGTTTGAAGGAATAAGCTCATGATCTCGTATCGTATCAATTTTTGTAAGCCCTTCAACTAAATGTGCAACATCTTTACCAAATAGCGATTCTATTTCATTGATGCCAACAGGAGTATCCTCCACTACATCATGTAGTAATGCAGCAATTGCCATAGATTCATCATTTGTGATTATTGCGACAATAGAAGCAACTAAAATAGGATGGATTATATACGCTTCACCACTTTTTCTATACTGCCCTTCATGCGCAGCAATAGAAAAATTCAAAGCTTTTGTAAGTAGTTCGCTTTGAGGTATTTGAGCAAACAGATATGCTCTAGCAGTATCAACATCATGTATATGCTTGACTTTTTCTATATCCATTTGACTCAAAGACAAAAAACTACTTTTTTTTGTCACTAAAGCCTTTCACCGTAATAAGGTTTTCAGCTATTTCCATTAATGCCAAGTCGCATGATTTTATACTGCTTGTAGTAACGCTTAATTTACTTGGAGCACCATTTTCTAACTCATCACATCTTTTTGCAACTGCAATAGCTAACTGGTAACGATCCATATTTTGGTGTTCTTCTAAAACTTTTGCTGTTAATTCTTCAACTTTCATTCTCTTCCTTTCCTTTATTTCACTATTGAGCAGTTACTCATATTTCCGTTTAATATATCTAATAAATTTCCCTCTTTTGACATATCACAAACGATAATTGGTAATCCATTGTCTTTTGCCAAAGCAATAGAAGTATCATCCATTACTTTGATATGGTCTTGTAATGCCTGATCATATGTAAGTTGCAGTAATTTAACTGCATCAGGATATTTAGCAGGATCTTTATCATACACACCATCAACCTTTGTAGCCTTAATAATCACCTCTGCACCGATTTCAACTGCTCTGAGCGTTGCTGCTGTATCTGTTGTAAAAAATGGATTGCCAGTTCCGGCTGCAAAGATAACAACGCGACCCTTTTCAAGATGACGTGTCGCTTTTCTGTTTATATAGGGTTCTGCTATTTGTTCCATTTTAATAGCAGTTTGCATTCTAACTTGTAATCCTGCATGTTCACAAGCCTCTTGCATTGCAACACCATTGATGACAGTTGCAAGCATACCCATATAATCACCAGAGGTTCGTTTAATAATTCCATCTTGTGCAGCAGTAACACCACGAATGATATTTCCACCACCAATTACTATACCGACCTCTATACCTGCATCAACAAGAGTTTTAATCTCTTGGGCAATATATTTCAAAATCTTTGTATCGATTCCATGACCTGCTTCTCCAGCAAGAGCTTCACCCGAAAACTTAACTAAAACACGTTTGTTAGCCATGCATATACCTTCATTTATAAAATCTAAAAATTATACTTAAAAATGGCTTTTATTTTGCTTTGAACAACTTTATGAGATACTCATAGCTTCATTCTGTATTCTGTTTCGTATATAGTTGCACAGCCTCTTTTTCTGCACACGCCACACCTTCATAAGCTACTTTATGATGTGCTATAGCTCCGCTTGATTTTTCCTCTTCAAGTATCAAGCCTTCTGGGACAGATTCAGAGTGTAGCTGTATTGCAGTTTGCTTAAAATTTGGCTCACCCGATTTTGGACAAAAACTCTCATTTGTTAATCTATTTACCAACTGCTCATTAAAATGAAATGGTACAAATACATTACCTGGGCGAACACTTGAAGTAACGCGAACCACCACATCATCTACACGCCCACGTGCTGAAGAGAGACTCATTCTATCGCCACTCTTTACTTGAAGCTTTTTTGCATCACTAGGATTAATGTCAACCCAAGCCTCAGGTGCAAGATTATCCAAAATAGCTATATTTCTTGTTTTTGTTCTTGTATGCCACTGTTCAACTGTTCTACCCGTATTGAGTATAACTGGAAACTCTGGTGATATAGGCTCAGCCATCGGGTGCCATTCAAGAGATAAAAGTCTCGCTTTTTGATCAGGTGTTCTAAAAGGAATATCTTTTGTATAGAGTCTTTTACTCCCCTTTGGAAACTTTTCATTACATGGCCACTGTATCCCACCTAACTCCTCTATAAGCTCATAACTCATTCCGCTATAATCACACAACTGCCCCTTGCTAACTCTTTTCCACTCTTCAAAAGCATCACGAGGCTCGCTCCAATTAGGAAAAAGCATCTCATTGACACCCTCAAAATATTTTGAAAACTCCAAAATAATATCAAAATCGCTCTTTGCCTCACCTAGAGGTTCTACTGCTTTATTTGCTTTATTGCATCTTCGCTCAGAGTTTGTATAAACACCCTCTTTTTCACCCCAGGTAGCCGCTGCAAAAATCACATCAGCTATCTGAGCCGTATCTCCCATAAAAGCATCTTGTACTACCAAGAGATCAAGTTTTGCCAATATTTTGCGAAGTTTGTCCTGATTCACAAAAGAGACAAGAGGATTTGTAGCTGTTATCCAAAGTGCTTTTATCTCGCCTCTATCAATCGCATCAATAATTTCAGCATATTTATATCCACGTTCACGTGGAATAATCTCTTCTGGCACATTCACAATTTTTGCGTACTCTTTTAAAGCTGCTTCATCACCATAGTTTCTATAACCCGGCAGAGATGATGTAAAACCTGTCTCACGTGTCCCCATTGCATTACACTGTCCTGTAATACTAAAAGGTCCTGTTCCTTCTCGTCCAATGTGTCCTGTTAAAAGATGTAGATTAATAATAGCGCTTACTGTATCTGTACCCATAAACGACTGGTTCACACCCATTGTCCATGCAGTAATGACCTTTTTACTCGATACAAATTCACGTGCTAATTCATACAGAGTCTTCACATCTATCCCTGTAATATTTGCAACCTCTTGTGGTGGATAGTTTTGTAGATGTTTTTTTAAGGCTTTATATCCCGTCGTATTTGCTTGAATATAACCTTCATCCTCCCATCCCTGCTCCATGACAATATAAGCAAGACCATTATAGAGTGCTAAATCGGTACGCGGTTGAATTGGAACAAAAACATCTGCCATTTGTGATGTTTTTGAAGCTCTTGGATCAATTACAATAACTTTTTTATTGCGATTTTTGTTGATATGCAGAGTCAATATAGGATGATTATCTGCAATATTTGCACCCACTAAAAATATAGTATCTGCATGTTCAAAATCTTCATACGAACTAACAGGTCCATCACTTCCAAGAGATTGTTTATATCCCATAACTGCTGAAGCCATGCAGAGTGTTGTATTGCCATCATAATTATTTGTTCGCAGTCCCAACTGAACAAATTTTCCCAAAGCATAAAACTCTTCTGTTAAAAATTGTCCCGTTCCTATAACTGCAACAGCTCTATTACCATGCTCTTTCTGAATTCTTTTAAACTCACTGCTGACTTTAGTAAAAGCCTCTTCCCATGAAACATCTTGTAATCTCCCATCTTTTTTTATCATCGGTTTTTCAATTCTATGAGGAGAGTGAAGCATTTGATGTTCAGAGAGTCCCTTTGGACAGAGTGTTCCCTGATTAACAAAATGTTTTGGATTACCTTTTGTATAAACTGCCTTGCCATCTTTTACGCCAATATAAAGACCACATCCAACTCCACAGTATCCACATGTAGAAAAGACCCATTTATCAGGTTTTTTCTCATCTGCAATCATTCCAAAAGTTGCATCTTTTGAGAGTTTATACTTCTCCTCTTTTATATCAAAACCTAAAAAATCTTTTATTTTATCTAGCATACCTATTTATCCTTTTCTATCTCTGTTTACCTACAAAAAATCCACCTGCCATGCCAAGAGGCACAACTGTTGTATAAAACAAAAACCTATCACTTATTTCACTTATAAATACAATAAAAATCGATAGCAATAGCGTTATTGAAGCCGTTACATGTAACGATGCACTTACAAAAATCAAAGTAAAAAGAGGCAAAATAACACCACCCAATACTAATGTAATAAAACGAGTTATTTTTATATTCTGAAAATTTTCATTCAAGAGTCTTTTTGTTCTCTGTAGCTGATATGCATTCTCTTTTGCATCGAGTGTACGTATATCTTCATAACTAAAAAAGAGTTGTGCTAAAGCACCTAACATACCAAGCGTCGTCAAAGGAATAACTGCTTCATGAACGCTTGATAGAGAACTCAAAAATGCAACTAAAAATATTCCGATATAGGCAACACCAAAAAATTTATAATTTGTTGTGATCCTATCCCATGACGGCCTTGCTCGAATTCTATAGATCATACTTTGTGCATAAATTCCATAAATACCTATAAGCAGTGTTACAAACTCTAAAAAGAGACGTAACACTATTGCAATATCAAAAAAGTAACTTGCCACAACAAGACCCATGAGTCCCACAAAAAGACCCAAAGCGAGTGCTTCACGAGAGAGCCAAGAGGTTTTTATATTTTTCATAGCACTAAGCGCTAAAAATGGACGACCAAGATGCAACGCTGAGAGAGGCAGACCAATAGCAGCAGGAAGCATCACAAGCAGTGCCATTACCCAATTTGTGTTTTCAAAACCAAACAGGCTCATAAAATCACCAAGAAAAAGTGCTAAAAACCCTCCAAGTGATATTTGCGTCAATAGTGTCATAAAAACAAGCGGTAGCTCTTTGTGTGCAGGCTTCAAAATGTGCTCATCCATCTCTTTCATTTCGTGTGGCAGATTCTCTGGCAATGTATATCGCGTCGTTGCATTTGTAATTCTTGCATCTGGTAAAAACGGCATATTAGCCTGCTCATCTATATCACGATCAAGCCACTCTTGTACATTTACTACTTCTATCTCTATAGCACCTGCAGGACAAGCCTGTACACAGGCAGGAGACTCACCAACATCAAGCCTTTCATGACACATGTGACACTTCGTAACTATTTTACGCTCTTCATGAAAGACTGGAACACCATAGGGACAATTCCATGTACAGTATTGACACCCTATACATGTATCATCATCATGTACAACGATGCCAGTCTCGGCTATCTTTATATAAGACTCTGTCGGACAGCCTATTAAACACTCTGGGTCTATACAGTGGTTACAACTCATGGAGTTTAACAGTTGTGTAAAAGCAGGAAACTCTCCACCCTCCATCTCACCAACACGACGCCATTTTATATCTGCAGGATTGTTGTTTTGCTCATTACATGCAACTTCGCAACATCTACATCCCACACAAGCTACTGCATCAAAGTGAAAGCGATACTGTTCACCCTCTTTTAGCGGAGGAATATCTATTGAGTAGTTTCCACACTGCATTCCTGTCTCTGCTTTATAATCTATAAAATTTTCTAAAGGAGTTTGCATACTATCTTGCATAAATCATATCCATGTTTTAATATGGAAAGAATTATAGCACTTCTTTAACGAAAGAGACAATTTCATATTGATTAAAAAATATACAATTATCTTTTTAAAAAGCATGCACAGAGTGTTATAATTCTCCAATCAAAATCATTCAAAGGAAAAATATATGGCAAGTTTTAAGGCTCTTAAAGGTCAAGGCGATACAAAAACGCTCTTTGCAGCATTTTTGTATTTCGATTTTAGTTTTATGGTGTGGACGATGCTTGGTCCACTTGCAACAGAGATAAGTGAATCACTTCAAGCAGTCAGTGGGTTTGTTATGACTCCCTCACAAAAAGCAACGCTTCTTTCTATTCCTATACTTTCAGGTGCACTACTGAGAATTCTACTCGGGTTTGGTGTTGATAAATTTGGACCAAAACTTACAGCACTCATGTCACAAGCTGTTGTTATCTCTGTACTGTTTTATGCTTATTTTAGAGGTGAGCACATTACATATAATGAGCTTTTAGTTGTTGCCCTTGGGCTTGGATTTGCAGGTGCTTCTTTTGCTGTTGCTCTGCCACAAGCTGGGCAGTGGTATCCACCAAAACTGCAAGGTGTTGTTCTTGGAATTGCAGGTGCAGGGAACATTGGTGTTGTTATCGACTTTCTATTTGCTCCTAAAATTGCTGAAATTTGGGGATGGCAAGCAGTATTTTTAGTAGGTGGAGTACTCTCTGCAATCATTTTTATTGCCTATCTCTTTATGGCAAAAGATGCACCAAAAGAGGTCTACACACCACGCCCCAAAAAACTTAAAGATTATGCTAAACTTTTAAAAGACAAAGACACATGGTGGTTTGCTCTTTTTTATGCTGTAAGCTTTGGCGGTTTTGTTGGTTTTGCCAACTACATGAAAGTCTATCTTATGAATACATATCAAGCAGATATGAGTGCATTTGGTTTAGATGTGTTTAATGAGTCTAATGTAAAAGTTATCGCGGGTTATTTTGGAGCATTTACTATCTTTGCTGGTGCAGTTTTACGACCAGTTGGTGGAGCAATTGCTGATAAAATGGGTGGTATAAAATCACTCTATATCTTCTTTTTTGCTATTGTTGCCTTAGCTCTACTCAATGCAACACTTACGCTTCCTTTTTGGATAGCTATAGCTGTGCTCTTTCTCATCATGGCAAACCTTGGCATGGCAAATGGAGCAGTTTTTCAACTTGTACCACAACGATTTGGAAAAGATATTGGTATCATGACAGGAATTATTGGTGCTGCTGGTGGTCTAGGTGGTACTGCACTTATAAAAACACTTGGATGGTCTAAAGGTGCTTTTGATGGCTATACTGCTGGATTCTTCATATTTGCAGCTGTGGTACTTGTTGCAATTGCAGGTATCTCTTTAGTAAAAACAAGATGGAGAACAACTTGGGGTGTTGCCGCAGGTGGAAAAATATAGATAAATGGAGAGTAGTTTGCAATTAGAAACACTAGAAAAAGCATATGAAGCAAGAAGTAAAAAAGTAAATAAAATTGAAAAAGTAAAAGCGCTCAAAGATCCTTTAAGCGCTTTAGAAAAGATAGCTGAGTATGCACAAAAAGGGTATGATGCCATTCCCGATGAAGATAAGAGCTACTTCTTAAAGTGTTTTGGAATTTTTGACAAAGATAAGCTTACCCCAAAACAGTTTATGATGAGAGTCAGAGTTGCTGGTGGCCATCTCAATGCAATGCAAGCAAGAAAAATTGGAAAGATTGCAAAGGAGTTTGGTCAAGACTACATTGACATTACAACAAGAGCACAAATTGAACTCCGTTTTCTCCATATAGAAGATATGCCTGCGATATTAAGTGGACTTGAGGATGTCGGACTCACCTCTTATCAGACAGGTGTAGATAACTTTAGAAATATTGTTATAGACCCACTTGACAAAGATGGCTTTGACAACATTCTACCAACCTATGATTTACTCAAAAAAATTGAAAACTTATTTTTAAAAAATCCAGACTGGATCTCGACACTTCCAAGAAAATTCAATACCGCTATATCTGGCTCCATCGCAAATAGATGTAATCTGTTTGGGCATGACTGCTCTCTTGTGCTTGCGCAAAAAGATGGTGTTTATGGCTACAACTTATACCTTGGTGGTAAAGTTGGAGTTATTGCAAAAAATGCAGATATCTTTTTGGCTAACGAAGAGGAAGCTATCAAAGCATATGGTGCACTGATGGAGATATTTAAGAGGTATGGTTTTCGTGACAACAGAAATAAAAATAGACTCCACTTTCTCATAGATGCAGTTAGTATGTCTGAAATTTCAAAAGCTATTCGAGAGGTTGCAGGTATTAACTTTGCAACTGCTGGTGAAACACTAACACAAATCAATCCTGTAGATTCCCAACATGGAAGAGTGCAGTTGCGTGATGGCAGTTTTGCAGTACATATCATTGTGCCATCTGGTATATTTTCTGGAAGTGACCTCATAGAGGTAGCAGAGCTAAGCAAAACATATGGAAATGAAGAGATTCGATTTAGTGTTGAGCAAAATATCTATATTTTAGGTGTAAAAGAGCCAACAAAACTTCTTGCAGAAGAGTTTTTTACAAAATACAAAAATGTAGACACTCCCTACTTTAACAACCTTGTTGCATGTGCTGGAACAAAGCATTGCGTTTTTGGTGTCATTGAAAACAAAGAAGATGCAATTGAGATGGCACAATATCTAAGCAAAGCTGTCCCTCTTGACTCTGGTAGAGTGAGAATGTACTGGTCTGCCTGCATAAAAGGGTGTGGAATACATGAGATAGGTGATATAGGCTTTGAAGGTTGTAAGGCAAAAGTAGATGGAAAACCTGAAGATGGTGTCCATATAACAATAGGTGGAAAGGTTATTAGCGAAGGGAAAAATGGTTATACAGTTATCAAATCTGCACCATTACGGTTTGCTAAATATTATGTAGAGGCACTTCTTTTGGAGTATAAAAAATTGCGTTTACAAAATGAATCCTTTGAGGCATTTCACGATCGAGTGCTCTCTCAATATTCTCATGCATATATCGGTTTTTACATGCAACTACAGGCATATTTAAGAGCAAAAAATATTGCCATTGATTTACATATTAACAAAATACCAAAAACTGGTCATGTTGAAGCGTTTGAACTCTTTGAGCTTGGTCGTAAAATATATTATGCGATATCAAAAAAAGAGCCATACAGTGCATATAACAGATTTACAAATGAAAATCCAAGAGAGAAACTCATACCTCTTCAAGATCTAGTTTCAAATGTTGATGAAAATATAGCAACCCTTACCTCTAAAATGCTTGCTACTCAAGAGAAGAGAGCTGTTGTATTTTCTGAGCTTCTCTTCTATATAGATTTAACAAAGATTGCTTAAGCGGGAAGATCTGAAGATCTACATGCTAAAATAGAGAAAATGGAATAGACATGACAAAAAACAATATTCAAACTTCTGGTTTCACACTTGCAAAACGCAAAGAACTTACAGGAGATGATTTTTATGATACTAAAACGATTGGCAACCTCAATGTTGCCATTGTATGTGATGGTGTTGGTAGTGCTGAAGAGGGTGCTCAAGCAGCAAAAAGAGTAACCTCGTACCTGATAAACAATTTTAAAATACGCCCAAAAACATGGTCAATAGAGAAGTCTATCAAGAGTTTTGTTCATTCAATTAACTCTATTTTGTACAAAGAGTCTCAAATCAACTATGAAAGAAGCGAACTTGTAACAACTTTGGCAATGGTTGTCATAGAAGGAAATCGTTTATTTGGTGTTAATGTTGGAGATAGTAGAGTTTACCTCATAAGAGACAATACGCTTACACAACTTTCATCTGACCATGCAATGCAAGAAGAGGGATATGAGAATGTTCTTACTCAAGCTATTGGTATTAGTGAAGATGTGACACCCTATTATTTCGAAAACATTATTCAAAAAGATGACAAAATTTTGCTCTGTAGCGATGGTTTATATAATGTTCTTAGTGAAGATGCAATCAAAGAAAATATCTCTAAAGGAGCTATAGCATTAGTAAAGCACGCAAGTAAACTTACAGATGATAATTTACCTGATGATACGACTGCCATTGTACTTGAAGTATTACATGCAGATGAAATGGCAATTCTTAAACAACAAAAACTCAAAATTCCATCATCTTTAAAAGCCGGTGAAGTTATTGATGGCTACAGACTTGAAAAATCTCTTATACAAAATGAAAGAACTTGGCTTGTTAGCAAGAAAACGAAACAATACGTAATGAAATTTGCACCGCTTGAAGCAAGAGAGGATGCTCACGCGCTTGATCTCTTTGTAAAAGAGGCATGGAATGCAAAACGCCTCAAAGCAGATTTTTTTCCAAAAGCTGTTATTCCAAAAACTAGAAGCTGTCGATACTATGTTATGCAGTTATTTAAAGGGGAAGATCTCAATAGTTACTTAAAATCGAATTCCCGTGTAACTATAGATGATGCTGTAGAACTTGCACAAACACTTTTAAATATGTCTCAGTTTTTACTAAAGTATGACCTTGTCCATGGAGATATTAAGCCAGATAACATTATGATAGCAAAGATTGATGAAGATACAACGGAGTATAAAATTATAGACTTTGGTAGCATTACAGAGATATTTTCGCAAGACTCCCGAGCTGGAACGCCAAGCTTTTTAGCCCCTGAACGATTTAGAAGCGAAGTTATCAGCGAGAGCACAGAAATATTTGCAATAGGTATCACGCTCTATGTTAGCCTAACAGGCAAATACCCTTACGGAGAGATAGAGCCGTTTCAAACCCCAACATTTAAAGAGACAAGAAAACCTAGCCATTATAATTCAAATATACCAGACTGGCTTGATAGTGTTATAATGCGCTCTATCGCTTTAGATAAAGACCAACGCTATGAACACTACTCTGAAATGCACTACGAGTTGACACATCCTCAAAAAGTGAAGCCATATTTTGTTAAAAATGCTCCACTTATCGAAAAGTCACCTTTGCTTTTTTATAAGCGTGCTTTTACTATAATGACCTTGATAAATTTTATACTTATCTATTTAGTATTAAAATAGCACAATAGTGCAATACAAGGATATAGTAATGAATTCTGCATTAGAAAGACTGAAAAACTTGACAAATAAAATTTCAAGTTATGAAACAGCTAGAAAAGAGAATTTAAAAATATTAAAAGAGCTGTTTTATAGCCTTGATATAAATCATAAAGTTACTGCTTTTGAGAATTTGTTTGATTTTAAGGCGATAAATCTTTCTGGTGTTTCATTGAGTGACGAGACTCTAGGTGCAATAAAACAAGGGAAATATTTACAAATATTAGCGATTAGCTATGATAAAAATAGAGTGCAAAAGAGCAAAAATATATCTTTGGCTTATTTTGGACGGGTAGAAAATGTTGATGAGAGTCTCAAAAATAGAGTAGTAGAGTTTGTAATCCGCTATAGATTTGAAAAAAGTTTTATGACACTTGAACATTACTATAGTATGTTAGAAACTTTTGGAGAGAAAAGTAGTGAATAGATTCTATTTTTTAATATGGCTACAGTGGGCTGTGAAGCTAACACTTTACACGTTTCTATTGGCTTTTTTTATTGCGCTTTGTATTACTCTTTTTATTTATGTTATGCAGGGTATGCAACCATTAGAAACTGCAATAAAGACAGCACTCTTAACAGTCTTTGAGTTTTGGTTTTTTTTCTCTTGGAGTTTTTCACTTTTGATTATCCTCTTTAGAAGTGTGAAGTATATTTTTAACAGATGTATACATGGGTATGAGTTGAAGCTGTTAAGTTGCCCAAGTAAAGAGAATAAAGAGCAGAATGTTATAAACGAAATAGGGTATGGGGACTTGGTAAAAGTATGGAGAAAATGGTTTATGCTAATGATATGGATAGTTGCAGCACAAATGATTGTAGCGGTAATTATGATGAAGCTATTGAGTGGACATGAGAGTATCTTTGGATGGTTTAGTATATATGTTTTATATATATTTATCTTAGTCGCGGGCTACTTTTCATTGATCATTTTGAGTACAAAATGCAAAAAAGTCAGAATTGTAAAATGTTGATATATATAGATGTCCAAACAACAGGAGTTGAATCTTATGATAAGCTCTGCTCAGTTGGAGTATTCAATGAAGAGAGCCTATTTTATGAACTGGTAAATGAAGGGAAGAAAATACCACCCTTAGCTTCAAGTTTTCATCATATTACAAATGAGATGATTCAAGATAAACCTGCTTTTCAAGATACACAAATATATGATTTTTTGATGCACAATAATGACCCTACAAATACTCTAGTGGCGCATAATATAAAATTTGTTCTGCAAAAGCTTCGTGCTTCAGGCTTGAAATGGCAAGGTGATACTATAGATACGTGTAGAGTTACTAAACATCTTATAAAAGAGTGTGAGATTTTTTCTCTGGCGTTTTTGCGTTATGAATTAAAGCTTTATAAAGATGAAAATGCGATGCAACAAAGATATGGAATTAAAGATGCTTTATGTCAATATAAATCACTCGAAAATGCTCTCGTGACAAAGTTGCTGTTTGCGCATTTACTAGAATATACATCAGTGAGCCAAATGAAAACGTTAAGTTGTAAACAAGTACTTTTAGATAAGTTCACTTTTGGAAAATATATGGGAAAACATATAGAAGAGATAGTGCAAAATGATAGAAATTATGTTACATGGATGTTGCATTTAGAGGATTTAGATGAAGACTTGAAGTACTCGCTTGAGTACTACATGAGAGGATAAAATTATGCGAGTAGCCGTTGAATGCCAATCTCCACTTTTGCAAAAGTCATTGGAGATTTTTTTAGCTAAATACTTAAGTTCATCAAAGAAAAGTGATATCATTATCAGAGATGAAGAGTGCTTGAATGAGAGGAGATGTTTTTATATCTCTAGCAATGAGAATGCAGATTTAGTGAAACCCTTTTCAAAATCACAATTAATTTTGGCATTAGAAAAAAAATATAATGAGCTTTACCCAAAAAGTTCTCAAGTTACAGATGAAGAGAGTCAAGAGAGTATGAGTTTTGAAATACTGGAAAAAAGAATTGAGCTATTAACACAAGAATACCAAGAAAATATATTACGAGCGGTGAAAGCATTTTATGAAAAATAAACTTTTGAGTAAAAAAATAGTTGCAGGAAAATATAAAGGAAAAGTACTTTTACTCCCTTCAAAGAGCACAACAAGAAGTTCAAAAGCGATTGTTTTAGAGTCTTTTTTTAATACACTACAGTTTGACATAGTTGATGCAAATTTTGTTGAACTCTTTTCTGGAAGTGGTTCTATCGGGCTTGAAGCACTCAGTCGTGGCGCAAAAAAAGTATATTTTATGGAAAAAGATGCGTCTGCTGTAAAAACATTACAACAAAACATTGCTCAAACGGATCCAAATGCCTGTGAAGTTATTGCTGGTGATAGTTTTACAAACATAGGTAGTGTAGTCTCAAAATTGAAAAGACTCAATGAAGATGCTTACTTCTATATTGATCCACCTTTTAGCATAAGAGAAGGAATGGAAGATATTTATAAGAAAACCATGCAGTTGATAGAAAATTTACCTGCGTTACATGTAAAGATGATTATCATTGAGCATATGAGTGGTTTGGATATACCAAGTAAGATAGGTGTATATAAAGTAAAAAAATCAAAAAAATTTGGGAAAACAACTTTAACATATCTTGTAAACATGGAATAAAAATTGCTTTTTCTTACTTATGTAAGGAATGATGATGAAATATATTGTACTGTTTATACTTTTTTTCTCTACGCTTAATGCAACAAAAATAGCTGATGTTTCAAATATTGTTGGTGTAAGAGAAAATCAAATTATTGGTTACTCGCTTGTAGTTGGGCTCAAAAAAACTGGAGATGGAACAACTTCTAGATTTACACTCCAATCAATCTCAAATATGTTAAGAGCTATGAATGTTGATATGCAACCCAAAGATATTATGTCTAAAAATGTTGCAGCAGTTGTTGTAACAGCCACTATAAAGCCATTTGCAAGACAGGGTGATAAGTTTGATGTGACAGTCTCTTCTATAGGAGATGCTAAATCCTTAGAAGGTGGTACTCTTTTAATGACTCCGCTAAAAGGGGTTGATGGGAAAATCTATGCTTTAGCACAAGGTCCAATTAGTATAGGGGGATTGAATTCAAGAGGTGCAGGGAGTGAATCTCATCCGACAACGGGAGTTGTTTTTAATGGAGGGTTTATTGAGAGGGAAATTAATATTGATCTGTTTCATCAGCAATATGCAACACTCTCTTTAAAAGAGTCAGGCTTTCAAAATGCTATCACTATTCAAAAAACCATAAATAATTACTATCATACACAGGTGGCTGTGGCTATGGATTCTAGAAGTATAAAGTTAAAACGTCCACAAAATCGTTCAATGATAGAGTTTTTAGCTGAGGTACAGGAGATAGATGTCAATTACCAACCAAAAGA
>DQUE01000045.1 GCA_015662405.1 Sulfurimonas autotrophica
ATGACTTCAAGTGTTTCAGATATGTTTTATAAAGCAGCCACAAACCGTCTTGGCGAAATTACAGTAGAGTTTTCAGACGAGTATGCTGTTGGTGTAGTAATGGCAAGTGCAAATTATCCATATGGCTCCTCTACGCCAGCTGAAATCATTTTAGATGATGTCAAGCATGAAGATATAGAAAAATATACACATATCTCATTTGCAGGTGTTAGCATGGAGGATGGAAAGCTCTATGCAAGTGGCGGACGTGTTTTAGTGTGTGTAGGCTTAGGCAAGAGTATAAAAGAGGCAAGAGATAGAGCTTATTTGCGATGTGGTCAAGTCCATTTTGCAGGAAAAAAACTTCGTACAGATATCGCCTATCAAGCGCTTTAGGAGTTTTTATTGTGAATGAAGAGATTGAAAAACTCCTCCATCGTGAGCATTTACAGCTTGCATCTATAAAAAAAAGAGCGATGGCATTTTTTATAGATGAAATGCTGCTCTCCTTTTTACTTCTTATTGCTATGTCTGATTCATTTTCAAATGCACAAACAGTAGAAGATGTTATAGTGCTTACAAATAGTTATGTCATGCAGTATATAATAATAAAAATAGTATATCAAACTTTTTTTGTAATGCAGTATGGTGCTACTTTGGGAAAATTGGCAATGAAAATCAAGATACTTGCTATACAAACAGTTGATAATCCAAATTTTGCTGTTGCTCTTAATAGAGCTGTTTTTAGAATTATCAGTGAAATGATTTTTTATCTTGGTTTTTTGTGGGGAGTGTTTGATCCGCAACGTCAGACATGGCATGACAAAACAGCAAGAACTTTGGTAATTGATGCTTAAAATTATTCTGTTATTTTTCTCTTTTTATACTCTCTATGCAGGGGATAAAGTTGCAATATATGCATCATCTGTAAAATCACAAAACGATATTGTTAAAGCAAGTGGTGGGGTGAATGTTGCATATAAAGATTATATTTTAACGGCAGATAGAGCTATATATAATAGAGTGACGCAGGACCTTGAGCTTTTTGACCACGTAAGACTGCATCATAAGGAAAAATATAAAATACTTGGAAAATATGCCAAACTCAATTTAGCAAAAAAAGAACACTATTTTGAGCCGCTTTATCTTCTTGAAACAAAATCAGATGTTTGGATTAGTGCTAAAGAGGGAGAATCAAAAATAGAAAAACTCAACATTTCTTCAGGAACAGTAAGTGGGTGTGATCCTATTGATCCTTTATGGACTATGGAGTTTTCTTCTTCAGATTATAACAGAGATACAAAATGGCTGAATTTATATAATACACGACTCTATATTTATGATGTACCCGTTTTTTATACACCATATTTTGGATATTCGCTTGACACAACGCGCCGTACAGGTCTATTGAAACCATCGTTTGGAATTTCATCGACAGAAGGTTTTTACTATGAGCAGCCAATTTACATAGCAGAACACAACTGGTGGGATTTAGAGCTCAACCCTCAAATAAGAACAAACAGAGGAAAAGGTCTTTACACTACTTTTCGATTTGTGGACTCAGCTCTCTCTCATGGTGAGTTTAAGGCAGGTTATTTTAAAGAAAGTGGGGATTATTTTTTAAAATATAATCTAAAAAATCAATCTCACTTTGGATTTAACCTAAAGTATGATAACCCAAATCCACTCAACCAATGGTTTGGACTGGGCTTGTTAGGGCAGTCTGGAATATATGCAGATATAAATCATATGAATGATGTTGATTATATAAACCTCGCTTCAAATAATGCCGCTTTTGAGCAAACAACTGCTACACAGATCCTCTCAAGAGTAAATGCTTTTTATAATACAGATGATAACTATATAGGTCTCTATTTCAAATATTATGAAGATTTAACACAGCAGTCAAATGATAATACGCTACAAAAACTACCAACACTGCAGTATCATCACTATGTAGATACATTTCTACAAGACCATCTATTGTATTCATTTGATTTGCAGAGTAATAACATTCAAAGAGTTATTAATAAAAAAGTGTTGCAGACAGATATGCATCTACCAGTAACACTGCAAACCCCCTTGTTTGATGAATATCTCAATTTCTCTTACAAGGCAAATATCTACATGCAACACTCGCAGTTTAGTGGGAATGAACAAAATCCAATTTCTGGTTTTGAGTACCGTAATGGTTTTTATGCAAGAAACTATCATACTATTGCCATCTCAACACAATTGACAAAAGCATATAAAGATTTTAGTCATGTTGTGAGTTTTGAAGTTCGTTATAACAGAAAAGGTTGGAGTAAAAAAGATGGTTTTTATGAGGATAATTTAGCATATTGTTCAGACTTTATGAATAAAACAGATCCGAACTATGCACAAAGATGTGAATTTTATAATATTGCTACTATCCAAAATGATGCACAGGTAGACTTTAGGCAATATTTCTATGACAAATCTGCACAAGAAATTCTCTACCACAGGCTCTCTCAGAATATCTTTTATGAAAAGACAAAAGAGAGATATGGAGATTTAGAAAATGAGCTTGATTATAAAATTACAACTTTTTTATCCTATTATAATAATATGTTTTACAACTATAAAGAGAGGAGATTCTCAAAAGTGTTAAATAAAATCACTTTTAATAGATATGGACTCAATATTGCCTTGTCGCATCTTTATAAAAATAGTTTTCTGCTAAGAACTCCAACATATACACCCTACACAAGCTATTTTACATCAAGTATAAAATACGCATATAATAGTCACTATTCGTATAGTGCAAGTTATAATTATGATATAGAATCGAATGAAAGAAAAAGTATCTCTATTGGGTTTTTATATTCAAAAAGATGTTGGGACTTTGGCATAAAATACACAGAAAATAATAGACCTGTACTTACAACTATTACAACAGAGAGCTCCTCTGTCTATGATAGATTTGTTCATTTGACGATAGTGTTAAAACCAATGATGAAAGCAAGCAAGGGGAGTTCATTCCTCTCGTATAAACTACCAAATGATGAGAAATAGGATAAAAAAGATGCAAAAATATAAAGATATTCTAAATGACAGAGAAGATGCCGCCATTAAATTACGTGATGTAATACCTATGCAACAACTAAAAGAAGAAGAGTGGAGTATAGTTGCAGTTTCAAAAGGTGGTTTGGAGTTGGCATCACATATAAAAGGCAAATTAAAAAATAGACTAGAGATTCTTTTTTTAGAAGCGATTATGGCTCCAAATAACCCTGAATGTGAAGTGGCTAGGGTGAGTGAAACAGAAGAGATAGTACTCAATGAAGAGCTAATTCATGCCTTTGGGATAGAGTATGATTATATCTATGGAGAAGCTCATAGAAAGCATGAAGAGGATATACTTAGCTATATCTATAAATATCGCAAAGGAAACCCTTTTGCAAACATGGAAAATGAAGTAGTTTTGCTTGTAGATGAAGGAAGTGAGACCGGTAGCAAGTTTATGACAGCTCTAAAAACTATTTTGATGCAAAAGCCAAAAGCGGTTTATATTGCTACTCCTGTATTACCAAGTGATGTTTTGGAGTTGTTAGAGACGTTTGTTGATGATATATTTTTTCTTTATGATATAGATGATTATGTAGAGACTACACTCTATTATAAGCATTTAGATACGATAGAGGATGAAATGATTGAAGAGATACTAAAAAAGGAAAATAGATGAAATATGATGTGAAATTAGCATTAGAAAATAGAGTAGAAGAGTACTCTTTTGGAGATATTGCAAAACAGGCAAATGGGTCAGCATGGATAAAATCAGGAAAAACTGTTATCTTAGCAACTGTTGTAATAGATGAAACTGAGGTTGTTGCAGATGATTTTTTACCTTTGACTGTGCAGTATATAGAAAAAACATATGCAGCAGGAAAGATTCCAGGTGGTTTTTTCAAACGTGAAACAAAGCCGAGTGATTTTGAAACACTTACATCTCGTATAGTGGACAGAAGTTTGCGTCCTCTGTTTCCAAAAGGTTTTGGGCATCCTACACAAGTTACGATTATGGTTTTTTCTGCTGATGAAGCGTCTGATATGCAAGTTTTAGCACTCAATGCAGCATCTGCAGCGCTTTTTACATCCGATATAGATATTAACAGGAGTGTCTGTGCAGTACGTGCAGCAAAAGTTGATGGTGTGCTTATACTCAATCCTACACTTTCACAGTTAAAAAATGCTACATTAGATCTCTATCTTTCTGGAACAAAAGAGGATCTGCTTATGATTGAGATGCGTTCAATCGGAAGTGAAAAAGTGGAAGTAGAGGATACATATGAACCTATACTTGATCCGATGATGGATCCAGGACTAGGAACAATGATTGTGAAAACACATGTATCTAATGCTTTGGCAGAAGATGAATTGATAGAGATACTTGAGCAAACACAAAAGATTCTCTTTGCATCCAATGCTAAATATGAAACAGCTTTTGCCCCTTATCAAAAAGAGAGCAAGCCTTTAGTACTAAAAAGAGGTACTCTTAATGAAGCTATGGTTGCTTTTATCAAAGAGCGTCATATGCAAGATATTAAAGATGCATTACAACAGATGGCAAAATCTGAACGCTCAA
>DQUE01000151.1 GCA_015662405.1 Sulfurimonas autotrophica
GAGCTCCATAGAAACGATTTACTTGTCATTCACAGTGCAGGAGCATATGGCTTTGGGATGGGAAGCAACTATAACACTCGTGGAAGAAGTGCTGAAGTGGCCATTGAAAATGGCGAAGCAAGGCTTATACGAAAACGGGAATCTTTTGAAGACCTTATCGCTTTAGAACAAGAATTTTTAGTAGAGTAAAATGTATTTTATAGATGTGCAAGGAACTCTTATTAGTGATGCAGACAAATCTCCAATAGAGGGAAGCATAGCATTTATAAACAGGCTTAATGCCGAAGATATTCCTTATATGGTGATTACAAATAATACAAAAAAAGCATCGCAGGATTTTTTGCTCTATCTTAATTCTATAGGTTTTCATTTTGATAAAAGCAGATATCTTGATCCATTAATGCTTTTAGAATCCCATGTTGCAAAAGAAGCAGTTGCTGCATATGGGGCAGAAGCGTTTTTACAAACACTTCAAAAAATGGGCTATAGATTCGATTATGCAAATCCAAAAACAGTGCTCATTGCAATAAAAGAGAATTTTACGGCTGATGAGTATGCACAGATGATAGATTATTTGCTTGATGGTGCAAAATTAGTTGGTATGCATGAGACATCTCTTTATGCTAAGAACAATAAGCGTTATCCTGGTGTTGGAGCTATTTTAAAGATGCTGGAATTTGCTACAAGTTGTAGTTATGATGTTGTAGGTAAGCCAAGTGAGGCATTTTATAGGGAAGCTCTACGCAGACTTAAAAAGCAAAACCCACAAGCAGAGTTTAAAGATATTACTATTATCAGTGATGATGTAAAGGGAGATTTGGGTGGAGCAAAAGAGTTGGGTATGAAAACAATCTTTGTAACGAGTGGCAAATATAAAAGTGCTGATGAGATTGTGCCTTTTTTGCAAGAAGATCTCAAACCTGACTTTATATATGAAAATATGCAAGATATTTTAATCCGCCACAAGATGGAGCAATAATGAGAACAATGAATACACTAGATGATTGTAGAGAAGAGATAGATACAATAGACAATGAAATACTTACGCTTTTAAATAAGCGGATGAAGGTTGTTAAGAGAGTTGGAGAGATTAAAAAAGATACAGGTGGCGCTATTTATAGACCTGAGAGGGAAAAAGCCATTATTGAGAGATTAGTCATAAGGAGTGAAAAAGAGGGTGGATTGCTGAGCAAAAGTGCAATTGAGGCGATATTTTTAGAAATTTTCGCAGTTGCAAGAAATTTGGAATTGCCTGAGCGTATTGCCTATTTAGGACCAGAGGGGAGTTTTACTCATCAAGCGGCAGAGAGTCGTTTTGGTGCTATGAGTGACTATCTCTCTTTAAACTCCATTGCTTCTGTTTTTAAAACACTCGAAACAGGACGCGCGAAGTTTGGTATTGTCCCAATTGAGAATTCTCGTGATGGCATTGTGGGTGAAACACTTGATCTGCTTGCAAAGAGTTCTGTTAAAATTGTAGCAGAGCTCTACATGCCTATTCATATCTCTTTTGCTACAAAAGCACAAAGGCTTGAAGATATTACAAAAATATATTCCAAAGACAAAGGTTTTGGACAGTGTCGTGAATTTTTAAATGAACATGGGCTGAATAATGTTGAGCTTATTCCGGTAGAATCTACTGCAAAAGCTGCAATACTTGCAGCAAAAGAGCCAAATGCTGCTGCAATATGTTCTCACATAGCAGCAAAACTCTATGGTGTGCCGACTCTGTTTGAAAATATTGAAGATGCTATAGATAATACAACGCGCTTTGTTATCTTGAGTGATTTTAAAAATGGTGTGAGTGGAGATGATAAAACATCTATTCTCGTACGACTAAAAGATGCTGTCAAAGCTGGCTCTTTGGTGCATTTTTTACAAGATTTTGATAAAGAGAAGATAAATCTCTCAAAAATTGAATCACGTCCATCACGAGATCAAGGTGGTTTTGGTTACTGGTTTTATATAGACTTTTATGGTCATATAGATGAAGAGAAAGTGCAAAAAGTAATACAAAAACATAAAAATGAAGTAACATGGCTTGGAAGTTATGTAAAGGGTGAAGTTTGAAATTTAATAAAAAATTAAAAAATATAAATACCTATGAAGCAGGAAAGCCAATAGAGCTTGTTGTAAGGGAATTTGGAATAGAGCCAAAAGATATTATAAAGTTGGCGTCCAATGAAAATCCCTATGGCTGTTCACCAAAGGTGCAAGATGCAGTTGCGGCAACTCTACCAAATATGGCACTCTATCCGGATGACAGTATGATGAAATTAAAAGATGCTTTGGCAAAGAAGTATGAGGTTGGTAAAAATAATCTGATTATTGGAAGTGGTAGCGATCAGGTTATAGAGTTTATTATGCATGCAAAAGCAGACGAAAATGCTAAAATAGTAATAAATAGTGTTACCTTTGCTATGTATGAAATCTATGCAAGGCATGTCGGAGCAGAGGTTATAAGAACACAATCACAAGAGCATAACCTTGATGAGTTTTACGAACTTTATAAAAGAGAAAATCCAGATATAATCTTTTTGTGCACACCAAATAATCCAACAGGCGATGCAATAGATGCGCAGGCATTGCTGGAGTTTTTACACAAAATAGATAATGATACTTTGGTTGTAGTTGATTGTGCCTACATGGAGTATGCTGCTTACAAAGAGAGTGCCAAAAAGATAACGCCAAAAGAGCTAGTAGATAGATTTGAAAATGTTATCTATTTAGGAACATTTTCAAAAGCATATGGACTTGGAGGAATGCGTGTTGGTTATGGTATTTCTTCAGAAAATATTATACAAGAACTCTCTAAGCTAAGACCTCCTTTTAATATCACAACTTTGTCGCTTGAAGCAGCAAGTGTTGCTCTTGAAGATGAAGCATTTGTAAATAGTTGTATCGCTTTAAACTTTGATGAGATGAAACGGTATGAGGCGTTTGCAAACGAGAAGCAAATAGATATAATAGAGAGTTACACAAATTTTGTTACTTTGTGTCTTCATGAAATGCACAAGTCGACACAGATTTGTGATGCTCTATTACGTCAAGGAGTAATTGTTCGCGACTTAAGTGGGTATGGAATGAACGCAATTCGCATAACAGTTGGAACAAAAGAGCAAAATAGCCGTTTTTTTGAACTTGCATCAGTACTACTATAAAATGTAAAATGGGAAGTTAATGGATTTTAAGGTACTCTTTTCGCAGCTTTCAGTGTTGTATGCAAAACTGACGAAACAGCAAAAAATTATTATAGCGGCAGCTATTGTAGGTATTGTCGCATTTTTAATATTTTTAGTTGTATTTACTGCAAAAAAAACATCACTAAATGGCTATGAAGTACTTTTTGACACCTTAACTCCCGAAGATGCTGCAAAAGTTGTAGAACAACTTGAAAAAGATAATATTCCTTATAAAATAGAAGCAAACAATGTTATAAAAGTGCCACGTGATGTTGTCTATAGAGAGAGAATCGCTATAGCCTCTTTAGGTATTCCAAAAAATAGCAATGTTGGTTTTGAACTTTTCGATAAACAGGAGTTTGGAGCAACAAGTTTTGATCAAGAGATTAAACATCTTCGTGCTTTAGAGGGAGAACTCTCCCGCACTATTACTGCGCTCTCTCCTGTTGAAGTGGCAAAAGTAAGTCTTGCACTTCCAAAAGATACGCTATTTGTCTCTAAACAGGTTGAGCCTACAGCCTCTGTGATGGTACAGCTCGTTGATGGAAGAGTGCTCACAGCCAAGCAAATAAGAGGTATTAAAAACCTTGTCTCTGCAGCTGTGCCAAAGTTAAAACCCTCTAATGTAATGCTAATTGATAGCGATGGTGTGACTCTTGGTGATGATGACGAGATGGTGCAAATGAGTGAACTCTCAGTTGTGCAACAAAAATACAAAATAAAAGAAGAGAAAAAAAAACAAGAGAAGATCATTGATGTGATTGCTCCTTTTGTTGGAGGAAGAGATAAGGTTGTTGCAGAGGTAACGATAGAGTTTGATTTTTCACAAAAGAATTCTACTTCTGAAACATATGATCCAGAGAATGTTGTACGAAGTGAGCAGGTAAATGAGGAGAAACGAGAAGGTGTTTCACCAAGAGAAGTTGGCGGTGTTCCAGGAACTGTTAGTAATATAGGACCCGTACAGGGGTTGGCATCGAATAAAATGGTTGAAAAATATTCAAAAAACTCAGGCACGACCAATTATGAGGTAGGAAAGACTGTTAGTACGACAAAAAGTCAGTTTGCTAGAATTAAAAGAGTTACAGCAGCTGTTATAGTCGATGGAAAATATAAGGCAAAATTAGACAAAGATGGTAATCCAACAGGAGAGATGGAGTATATACCACTTGAGAGTGCAGATATTGATGCACTTACCTCGCTTGCTAGTCGCTCCATCGGTATTGATCCAAACAGAGGTGATCAGATTAGCGTGCAAAATCTACAGTTCGAACGTGCCGCAATTGATCAAAGCTTGCAAGGTGTCAATAGGACAATTGCATTTATACAAACATACTTGGCACCATTTTCTAACTTGTTGAAATATTTGTTTGTGCTTTTATTGCTTTTTATCCTCTATAAAAAAGTTATTGCACCTTTTGCTGATAAAATGCTCGAAGTTTCAAAAGAGGATGAAGAGCTTGTTACTCCCTCTTTGGAATTAGATGAAGAAGAGGATGATGATCTGATAGAAAAAGTGCAACAAATGCGTAAAAAAGTAGAAGAGCAACTTGGCATCGGAGGCAACTTTAACGAAGAAGATCTCAAGCATGAGGTTATTTTAGAAAAAGTAAAAACTATGGCAGAAGATGCACCAGAAGAAGTTGCGTCCTTACTGGAAGCACTTTTGAGTGAAGAATCATCAGACATCCCTGCAAAAGAGAGAAAATAATATGGCTAACTTAACACAGCAACAACAGGCAATGTTTGAGGAAATGAGTATGGCGGAGAGGATTGCAATTTTATTATTACAGTTGGGCGAAGAAGCTACAGCGGCAATATTTTCCAATATGGGTGTTGAAGCAATTACAGAAATTTCTAAATATATCGCATCCAACAGAACAATTGACAAAGCAATTGCAACTGCTGTTTTAGAAGAGTTTCATGCAATTTTTCAATCTGGGCAGTATATGACATCAGGGGGTATGGAGTATGCACGAGAGTTGCTCTATAGAACACTTGGCCCAGAAGAGGCAAAAAAAGTTTTAGAGAAACTCTCAAAAAGTATGCAAAATACACAAAATTTTGCGTACCTCTCTAAAATAAAGCCACAACAACTCTCAGACTTTATTATCAATGAGCATCCGCAAACTATTGCTCTTATTTTAGCACACATGGATCCAACAGAAGCCGCAGACACCTTACGGTATTTCCCAGATGATTTGCGAAGTGAAGTAGCTATGCGTATGGCAAATCTTGGAGATATTTCACCTTCTGTGATTAAGCGTGTATCAGCAGTCTTGGAATCAAAACTTGAATCATTGGCATCGTACAAAGTAGAAGTAGGTGGGGCACGTGCTGTTGCAGATATATTTAATCGCCTTGGTGTGAAGAGTGCTAAGGAAACATTGGCAACTATTGAGCAGGTAGATGAGGAGCTAGCAGCAAAGATCAAAGAGATGATGTTTACTTTTGAAGATATAGTAACACTTGATAAAAATGCTATTTCGGAAGTTTTAAAAGCTGTGGATAAAGCTGATCTTATGCTGGCACTGAAATCTGCTCCTGAAGAGCTAAAAGAGAAGTTCTTTTCTGCTATGAGTGAACGTGCTCGTGAAGCATTTGAAGAGGAGATGCAATTCCTTGGTGCGGTAAAAATGAAAGATGTTGAAGCTGCACAGAGAAGAATTGTTGAAATAGTAAATCAGTTGGCTGAATCTGGAGTTATCCAGATGGGATCAACTGAAGAGATGATAGAGTAAATAGATGGCAACTATAATATCTGAAAAAGAAATACAGAAGCATAATGTTCAAAAATATAGTTTTAAAGTTATAGCAATAGGTTCAAGTTCGAAAACAAAAGAAGGATCTGATAAAGCAAAAATCTCTACAAAAGAGGATGAATCACAAGCGAGGGAATCAAATATCGATTCAAGTGCATTGAGCACAAATTCTAAAGACTCTTTAATAGAGTCATTAATGAAAAAAACAGATGAAATGTCATCGAATTTTATTAAGTTACAAATGAAACTTGAAGCTAAAGAAGAAGAGTTCCAAGCAGAATTACAAAAAGCTAAAGAAGAGGCATTTAGTGAAGGCTTGAAGGCAGGAGAAGCAAAAGCACGTGAGGAGATTGACAGAGAAATAAGTAAAAAATTGGAGTTATTTATTACCTCTATAAAGAGACTAGACGAGAGTGCTAGCGAATTTGCAAAAGCACTTGAAAATATTAAAAGTGAATTGATTAATGCAGCATTGGATATTGCAAAAGAGGTTATACAGATAGAAGTGAGTGAAAATTCGGCAAAAATTGCAAAAACCTTAAGTGATGCGTTGATACAAGAGCTACAGAGTGCTTCAAGAGTTACACTGAAAGTAAATCCAAAAGATTATAGTGAAATCGTAGAACATGTAGGAAAACTTGAGTATATAGAAGTAGTTCCTGAGAGTGCGGTGAGTGAGGGTGGTGTTATTGTTTTAAGTGATGCGGGGAACATAGATGCACAAATATCAAAAAGATTTGAGAGAGTAAAAAAGGTGGCGTTGAGTGAGTAGAATAGATATAAAAAAAAAGAGTATAAAAGAGCTTGAGATTTTTAGTGAAGAGATTCGAAAAAGAATTTTAGAAGTTGTGAGTAAAAATGGTGGGCATTTGAGTTCAACGCTTGGTGCTACAGAGATAATTGTTGCAATGCACAAAGTATTTGATTCGCAAAAAGATCCATTTATTTTTGATGTTTCTCATCAGGCATATGCACATAAACTTATTACGGGACGATGGGAATCATTTAGCACATTAAGAGAGTTTAATGGGATATGCGGCTATACAAAACCAACAGAGAGTAGCGATGATTATTTTGTTGCTGGGCATAGTTCAACTTCTATTTCGCTTGGAGTTGGTGCGGCAAAGGCAATTGCGCTTAAAGGGGAGCAAAGGGAGCGTATTCCTGTTGTAGTTATTGGTGATGGCTCTATGACAGCGGGTATGGTCTATGAAGCACTCAATGAACTAGGTGAGAGAAAATATCCGATGGTTATTATATTAAATGACAATGAAATGAGTATAGCAAAGCCAATAGGTGCAATAAGTAGAATGTTAAGTTCAGCAATGGCATCTCCTTTTTATCAAAGATTTAAAAAAAATACTGAAAGTTTTGTAGATAATTTTGGTGATGGTGCTCGATATATTGCAAAGCGGATGGAGGAGTCTTTAAAGCTAATTACACCAGGAATGCTGTTTGAAGAGATGGGTATTAACTATATTGGCCCTGTAGATGGACATAATATTGCACAGCTTGTAGATATTATGAAAACAGCAAAAAAACTCAATGAGCCTGTCATTATCCATGCACAAACACTCAAAGGCAAAGGCTATGAGATAGCAGAAGGTAAGGAGGAAAAATGGCATGGCGTAGGTCCATTTGATCTCTCAAGTGGTAATGCTGCAAAAAAAGTTGCAAGTAAGAGCGCGACACAGATATATACAGAATCACTGCTTGCCTTGTGTGAAAAAAATGAAAAGATAGTAGGTGTAACAGCGGCTATGCCAAGCGGGACAGGTTTAAGTGCTTTAATAGAAAAATATCCAGATCGTTTTTGGGATGTAGCTATTGCAGAACAGCATGCAGTAACCTCTATGGCAGCAATGGCAAAAGAGGGATTTAAGCCTTTTTGTACAATCTATTCGACATTTCTACAGCGTGCTTATGATCAGGTTATCCATGATACCTGTTTGATGGATTTACCTGTTGTATTTGCCCTTGATCGTGCAGGTATTGTAGGCGAAGATGGTGAGACGCATCAGGGTGCATTTGATGTAAGCTATCTTAGAGCTATACCAAATATGACGCTTTTTGCACCAAGGGATGAAAAAAGTTTTCATCAAGCGATGGGTTTTGCAGCAGAGTATGAGCATCCATGCTCTTTGCGCTATCCTAGAGGATCTTTTATTGCAACACAAGGGTTAGCGGAGTCTGTATCTTTTGAACTTGGAAAATCCCAGCTTTTAAAAACTGCTACAAGTGATATACTCTTTATTGGTTATGGCAATGGCGTAGGACGGGCAGGAGAGACATCAAATTATCTTGATGAAGAGGTTGCTCTTTTAGATTTGCGTTTTGTAAAACCACTTGATGAAGAGATGCTCAAAGAGTTGTCAAAAAAGTATAAAAAATGGTTTGTTTTCTCTGATACTGCAAAGCATGGTGGTGTCGGATCTGCACTTTTAGAGTTTTTGGCAAAAGAGTGTATTTTAGATGTCTATGTAGTCTCTTTTGAATATGAGGATGCATTTATTACACATGGAAATACAAAAATTGTTGAAGAGTCACTAGGCTTACTACCACAGCAGCTAGTAAAAAGAGTAAAAGAGTTAAACCTTAGTTAATAGCTAAGTTTACTTGACTTTAAAATGCTTCTTGAGTACTATTACAACAATTTATACAAGGAGCCTCTTATGAGTCAAAAATCCTGTCCGATTTCCTTTATCAAGATAGATGCAAATGTAGTGAGGATTAATGCATTTTATATATTTTTGCTTTTTTCTTTCTACCTGCTGACGCTAAATAAATTTATTATATTTTTTATAATAACTGATTTTGGTATAAGGGTGTTTGTTAGTAAAAACTATAGTCCGCTCTTTTTTCTCTCCTCAAGAACAAAAGAGCTTTTCTATATAAAGAGTAAATATGAAGATGCTGCAGCGAAGCAATTAGCTACGTATTTTGGATTTATGTTTTTCGTTTTCATTGCATTGTTTGATCTATTTCACTTGCAAACACTTTTTTACCTTACGAGTGCAGTTTTGCTTTTATGCCTCTTTTTAGAAATTGCATTTAATTATTGTTTGGGATGTAAAATTTATTATCTTTACAAAAGGTTTGTTGTCTAATGGTTGGTCTCTCAACAAAAAGTATTTATGGCATTGCAGCGATGCATGCCTTATATAAATCTCCAAGAAACAAATTAATGCAAATAAAAGAGATAGCAGCAATTACGCACATTTCGCATGGTTATCTCGAACAAATTCTTGCAAGCTTAAAAAAACATGGCTTTGTTATAAGCATAAGAGGTGCAAATGGCGGATATAAATTGGCATCAGATGCTTCGAGCATTATTGTACTTGAGATAATTGAAGCTTTAGAGGGAGAACTTTTTAGTGTTCCTCAAAATGTTGGAGCAAGTGTGGTTTTAGACTCTTTTTGGAAAGATATTCAAGAAAAAGTCCGTGCAGTTTTTCATGTGAAGCTTTCTGAACTTGATCAAGCATATTCGACTTACTTTTATGAAATTTAAAGGCTTATGAGACCAGCATATCTTCCTCCATTTTTCTCATTTCTGTATGAATAAAAAATATCAGATTGGCAATGGTTGCAAATATCTGAAATTTCAATATTTTGCTCCTCTATTCCTATTACATGTAACTGGTTGTATAAAATTTGTCTGATATCCAAAAAATATTTTTCATTGCTCTTTTTGATGGCATATTCCAAGTGAAGCTCTTTTGCCTCATTGTAAATTGTTTCATTCACTTCATAGCAATTTTGACAGATTGCAGGTCCTATGCTTACTAAAATATCATTTGGATTTGAAGCAAAATCTTGGACAAAACGCTCTATGACACAAGAGGTAATATTACTAAATGCCCCTGCTCTACCTGCATGTGCTACGGAGATAACTTGTTGTTTTGGGTCAAAAAAAAGTATAGCAGAGCAGTCTGCTACCATCACCATGAGCGGTGTGTTTTTTCTATTTGTTATGAGTGCATCGCAAGTAGGTGGGTGAAAAAAATTATCATTTGTAGTAACTCTTTTTACAATGTTTGAATGAATTTGATTCATATGCACGAGTCTTTTATAGTCATAACCTAGCTCTTGTGCTAACTCTTTATGATTTTGCACTACATGAGAATATATATCATTGACATGAAAAGCAAGATTTTTGCTTTGCTTACATGTAAAGGTATGTGTCAAGTTTGCATATTTATTTAATAATTTACTTTGATAAAATTTCATATAATCATTATAACATATGGTTAAGAAGACCTCTATTATATAATTTGGGTTAAAGAGGGCTATTTTAAAGGAAGAGAAGATTGAGTAAACTAAGTATGTATCCGATAACACTTGATGGAGAAAGTGTTGCAGTAAAACGTCAAGAGATACGTGCGTATTTTCATAATACTTTTGATCTGTTTGAAAAGGTATTTGAGTTATTAAAAGATGAGAGCGTATTTTATAGAAAAAGTGAGCCAACCCGTCATCCAATGATATTTTATTTTGGACATACTGCAGCATTTTTTGTCAATAAACTTATAAATATGAAGATTATTGACAAAAGAATTAATCCTGAGTTTGAATCTATTTTTGCTGTAGGTGTCGATGAGATGAATTGGGATGATATGAGAGAATCCCATTATAAATGGCCTGCAGTTAAAGAAGTCAAAGAGTACCGAAACAGTGTACGAAAATTAGTTGATGATTTGATAATGAAGATAGACTTCTTGCTACCTATACGAGATGACTCTGCAATGTGGATTATACTGATGGGGATAGAGCATGAACGTATTCATATAGAAACATCA